>QHOD01000205.1 GCA_003218615.1 Verrucomicrobiota bacterium | reverse complement strand
CTTTCGACAAATCGTAAGGTGAAATCTCTAGCATAACTTTGTCTCCTGGCAAGATGCGAATGAAGTGCAACCGCATTTTCCCGGAAATATGTGCGAGCACGCGATGACCATTGGCCAACTCAACTCGAAACATCGTATTGGGCAGCAACTCGACAACCTTGCCTTCTACTTCAATTGCGTCTTTGCGCGCCATGTCAGGATTTCCGGCTCATCCTTTGTGATTAGGACGGTGTGCTCGAAATGGGCCGAGGGCATTCCATCCGCCGTGCAAGCGGTCCAGCCGTTATCGAGCAGGATGACCGATTCGGTTCCGGCATTAAGCATCGGCTCGATCGCCAATGTCATGCCGGGTTTCAATTTCGGACCGCTCCCGCGTCTTCCGTAGTTTGGAATTTGGGGCTCTTCGTGCAATTTGCGGCCGACTCCGTGGCCGACAAACTCGCGCACCACGTTGAAGTGATTGCGTCTGGCTTCTTCTTCAACCTCCGCTCCAATGTCGCCAAGCCGGCCTCCTGCGTAAGCCACAGCAATCGCACGGGCCAGGGCCGCCTCGGTGGTGCGCAGTAAACGCTCGGCACGATCGTCAATCATTCCTACCGCCACGGTCGTCGCGTTGTCGCCTACCCAGCCATCTTCAATGATGCCGATGTCCAGCTTCACGATATCGCCATATTGAATACGGCGCTGACTCCCGATCCCGTGAATCACTTCGTCATTGAGCGAAATGCAAATGTTGCCCGGAAACATGCGGTGACCGAGCCGATAACCGAGGAAGGCGCTCTTCACGTTCGCTTCCTGCATGAAAACCGCAGCCGCTTCATCGACCTCTTTGGTCGAGATTCCGGGCCGAACCAGCTCGCTCACACGATCGAGAATATCGCTCGCTGTGCGGCACGCCTGGCGCATTTTCTCGACTTCTCTCGCGCTTTTGATCGGAATCATGCGGAGACTTTGTTCTCGACGAGCCGCGAGATATCGGCAAACACCGCCTCACGATCGCGGTTGCCGTCGATCCGGTGCAAGATCGACATCTTGCCATAAAAAGAAGCGAGCGGCTGGGTCTTCGTTTCAAATTCAGAAAGCCGCTTCTGTAACACAGCCATGTCATCATCATTCCGCCGCACCAGCGGCCCGTCGCAATAAGGACAAACCGGACGCTCAGCGAATTTCGCGCTTGTAACGCTGGTGGTGAACCCGCAGGCGCCGCATTGGAGACGACCCGCGATACGGTCGCGCACAGTCTGTTGCGACACTTCGAGCCAAATCACTAAATCGAGAGCTGTGCGCAGCCGCGTCAGGATCGACATCAAACTTTCCGCCTGTGGCAACGTCCGGGGAAAACCGTCAAAGACAAACCCGTGCCCGCCGTGCAACCGCAGCCAGTCTTCGATCAGCTCAACAATGATCTTATCCGAGACGAGGTCACCGCGCTGAAGAACTTCGGCGGTCTCTTGCCCCAGAGGTGTCCCAAGGTCTTTTTCGCGGCGCAAGATCGCACCCGGCGAAGTGACGGGAATACCGAATTGGCGGGTAATCATTTCCGCCTGGGTTCCTTTGCCGGAACCAGGAGCGCCAAGGAGAACGAGTCGTCTTTTCACCTATGAGACTATCGGCCGTAGAGGAAAATTGCGACCCCGGCAATCACGAGCACCGCGATGCCGACATAAAGCCACATCAGTGTGCCGCTCGCCGCCGCCTCACCACGAGCGTAGGAAGCGCGATCAAACGAGCGCCCACGGATGCGACCCTTGCGCAAAAAGCCATCGTAATGCCGCTGAATTAAATGTGTCTCCACCTGGCGCATGGTATCGAGCATCACGCCGACAATGATCAACAGGCTCGTGCCGCCGAAAAATTGCGCGGTAATCACCGGAACGTTCAGTCCCTGGCTGAGAAGGCTTGGCAGGACCGCTATCAGTGTAAGAAAGACCGCGCCGGCGAACGTGAGTCGCGTCATGGTGAAATCGAGAAAATCCGCAGTCGGCTTCCCGGGCCGGACGCCAGGAATGTAGCCACCGTACTTCTTCAGGTCGTCCGCGATCTGCGCCGGTTGAAATTGCGTGGCAACCCAGAAATAACTGAAGAAGAAAATCATCCCCGCCAAAATGACGTAATGCGGCCAGCCGCTGGAAAGCGCGGCGGCGATGCGGTTGGCAATCGGGCTGTTCTTAAAACCGTAGCTGACGATCGTCGCGGGAAAAAGGAGCAGCGCCCAGGCAAAGATGATCGGCATCACGCCTGCGTAATTCACTTTCAGGGGCATATACTGCGTCTGGCCGCCGTACATTTTGCGGCCAACCACGCGTTTGGCGTACTGCACGGTGATTTTACGCACGCCTTGCGTGATGGTGATCACCGCCGCAATGACAATGATCAGGAACAACACCAGCAACACCAGGACCATTGGATTCACCTGGCTCGACCCGGTCTGCGCTGAAGGCACAAAAGTCTTCCATGCCTGGGCCAGCGCGGCCGGCAGACGCGCGACAATACCAATGGTGATGATGAGCGAGATTCCATTGCCGACACCGCGCTCGGTGATTTGATCGCCCAGCCACATCAAAAAGAGTGTACCGGTCGTCAATGAAACCACGGTCACGATCCGAAATTTCCAGCCAAGGTCATCTACGAGTGGAACGCCCAGGTTCCTGATCGTGTCAGTGATCCCCGGCAGCATCGTGTGATACGATTCAGGATGCTGAAATGATAACGCCAGCAGATATCCCTGGAAGACACACAGCCCGAGCGTCGCGTACCGCGTCAACTGCATGATCTTCTGTCGGCCGCCGTCTTCACGCGCCATTCTCCCAAGCTGCGGGATCACTGCGGTCAGCAACTGCATCATGATCGATGCACTGATGTAGGGCATAATACCCAGGGAAAAAACCGCGCAATTCTCCAGCGCCCCGCCACTGAACAAATTGAAGAGCGCTGCGAGACCGCCTCCGGTGCGCTGGCTCAGGGAAGACCGAAACCATTCCTGCAAAACCGCTTGGTTGACCCCGGGCGTGGTGATCGCAGCGCCCAGACGCACGATCACAATCACCGCCAGCGTAAACAAAATCCGCCGGCGCAATTCCGGTATCTTGACCGTATTTAAGAACGCCGAAACCATTCGCTAAATCTGGAGCAAGTTCTCCGAGCGGCTAACTCTTCCTCGATGTTTTCTTTGCCCGCGGCTTGGGTTTAGCCGCTTTTGCCTTCGACGGTTTGCTTGCACTCGGCTTCTGCCGCGGTTCGTTCGATGTTAGATCGACATCGTCCACCGAGGCCGATTCACTTTGGACTCGACGATCGTCCCGCGGTCGCGGGATGATTGTTCCGCCCGCCTTCTCGATTTTTTCTCGTGCGGCCGCGCTGACCTTATCGGCTTCCACCGTCAGGCCATGCTTTAATTCGCCGCCTCCCAAAATCTTTATGCCGGCAAAATGCCCGCGGACGAGGTTCGATTCGCGCAGTAGCTGTTCGCTTACAACCGTGCCGGCCTTGAACTCATTGAGATCGTCAAGGTTCACAATGGCATAATTCTTGTGGAACGCAGCGTTGTTAAATCCGCGCTTCGGCAATCGCCGAATCAGCGGCATTTGCCCGCCTTCGAACCCGAGCCGAATACTGCCGCCCGAGCGCGCCTTTTGTCCTTTGTGACCTTTGCCGCTCGTCTTCCCATGTCCCGAACTTTCACCGCAACCAAGACGCTTGACCCGATGTCGGGAGCCGGGGCGTGGCTGTAGATTATGGAGACGCATCATGATTGCTCGCCTTTCCATCGCCGGAATGAATTCCGCGCGCCTTGAGAATCTCTTCCCGCCGGCGGAGCGATCGCAACGCGGCAATCGTCGCCTTCACCACGTTGGCGTGATTGCTTGAGCCTAACGACTTGGCCAGGACATCCCGAATGCCGGCCGCCTCCGCCACCGCTCGCACGCCTCCCCCGGCAATGACGCCTGTTCCCGGCGAAGCCGGTCGCAAAAGCACCCGCGCTCCATCGTATTCGCCGATCACTTCATGCGGGATCGTGTTTTCGTACAGCGACATCTTCTCCATCGATTTGCGCGCCGCTTCGGAGGCCTTTCGAATCGCTTCTGAAACTTCGTTCGCTTTACCGAAGCCGACGCCAACTTTCCCATCGTGATCGCCGGCCACGATTAATGCGCTGAAGCTGAAGCGCCGCCCGCCCTTTACCACTTTCGCGCAGCGATTGATGAAAACGACTTTCTCGGTCGTGTCGCCCTT
>QHOD01000204.1 GCA_003218615.1 Verrucomicrobiota bacterium | reverse complement strand
ATCGACGTAACAGGCATGATCCCCGCGATAATTGGGATGTGAATGCCAGCGAGCGCACAACGTTCGCGGAAATCGAAGAAATCGCGATTATCGAAAAATAGTTGTGTCACGATGTAGTCGGCGCCGGCGTCCACTTTCGCTTTGAAGTGATCCATTTCCACCAATCGATTCGGCGTCGCGGGATGTCCTTCGGGGAAACCGGCCACGCCGATCCCGAAACCGCGGCGATCCGGATGCGCGCCGGATTCGTTAAATCGGCGAATGAACTTAACCAGATCGACCGCATGTTGGAACGAATCGCGCGATTTATCGTAGGGAACGTCACGCGGCCGATCGCCCCCAAGCGCGAGGATATTTCCAATTGCCGACCTGGCGTATCGAAGTAAAATCGCTTCGACCTCTTCTTCGTTGTGGCAGATGCACGTCAGGTGAGGGATCGGGTCCAGTTTTGTTGTATGTTGAATGCGCTCGACAAGGTCGTGGGTTAAATCTCGCGTTGAACCGCCGGCACCGTAGGTGACGCTGACAAAGTGCGGCATGTACGATTCAAGATCGCGAATCGTTTGGTAGAGAATCTCCGCAGCCGCCGGCGTTTTCGGAGGAAAGAACTCGAACGAAAACGTGGGAAAATCACCCCGTATGATGTCCGTGATATGCATCTAAAACTTATCTTCGTTCGCGCCGCGACTTTCGGTCAACTGACCGAGCAGCTTTTCGACCATGAAAGCTCGAGTCTAAACTCGAAAAGCCTGTGCCAGCATGGCGTTTAACATTTCGGACTGGCACGCCGCGATCGAGCAGCAACGCCTCTATCGGCCCGTCCCCGCAGACGATTCGTCTCTCAAGCTCAGCCACAGACAATGCGATTAATGTCGTGCAGGGTGTGAGTCAAATTAGGGGAGAATTGCAAACACCCGCGCAGGGAATCCTGAGCCGCCTTTAGGTTTTGGAAAACTGACCACCACAATTGCGCCGGATTCGGGAACTTGATCGAGGTTCGTCAGGAGTTCGATCTGATAATGGTTCGTGCTCAAAATGTAAGTTTCGAGTGAATAATCGTCTTTTGTCGTGGCGATTCCAGGATCGGTATCCGTAGTTTCGTGACCTGACGCAGTGATCTTGCGATCCTCGTACAGATATTTCAACGCGGGCAAACTCCAACCTGGATAATGCGCGACGCCATTCGGGTCTTTGTTTTCCATTTTGGCCGCATCTGGCCAGCGCTTAGACCAATCGGTCCGCATCGCGACGAACGCACTCGCTGGTATCCGTCCATGATTCGTTTCCCATTTTTTTAGGCGTTCGATTGACAGTGTGTAATCCGGATTTTTCGCGACTTCTTCGTGTACATCGGCAACGACGAGCGGCAGAATCATTTCCTTTAAGTCAATTTGGTCCACCGTGCGGAGTCCTTTAATGAAATGCGCTGGTGGATCAACATGCGTGCCCCACTGCCCGACATGCGTGAATAGCTCCGAAAAAAAACCCACCCCCATTGTATCTGGCCGTTTGTCATACCAGTAAATCGTTTTGCGGGTTTCATCCGGGAAACCCGGCCAGCGTGGAATACCCGGCGCGAACGCATGCGTAAGATCGACATATTTCTTCGACGCCAGGGTTCTCTGAAGCTTCCAGAGCGAGGTGTCGTCTTCGCTTTTTGCTACAGAAAACGTCGACGTGAAAGTAAGAATTATGAGCGTAACAACGATGAGTTTCCGGACATGCATTTCTCGATTGTTAATTCATCGCGCACCAAGAAGCCAACAAGTTCGAATAACTCCGAATAAGTTTCGTCCTTTTAAGGCATTGCGAATCTGTCGGCCTCGCTTGGACTTATTATCCACCGGCCAGATTACGATGGTAAGTCAAGCCGCCACGTTATGTTATTCGCACGAAGAAGAAGAAGAAAGATAGATAGAATTTGATTCTCTAATCATCGGGCCTGTGAAAAACTTGTTTGACCACAAGACCGTTTGCTCAGTCCTCGGAGACAGGAAAATGCCACCGCACGCAATAACCGCCAGCCAGAAACGAATCGAAACACCGTCGTCGGCAGTTCCGAGCAAACCGAGAACGAAAGAGTACGATGATAGCCTATTCGAACACGCCGGCTGGATATACGCATTTTGCCGCGAGCATCTGTTCCGAGATGACACCAAGCGCATGATTACAGCCCTTTGGCCAAACGGAGGGCCTGCGCCGGGAACAAGATTGGTTGAACTGGGTTGCGGGCCGGGATTTTACGCGTGCGAGTTGGCGGAACGCTTCAAGGATATTTTAATCACGGGCGTTGATCGCTCTGAGCGTCAACTGAAGCGCGCGCGGGAACGCGCACACGTCCGCGGATTAACCAACTGTTGCTTTAAACGCGTCAATGCGCTGCGGCTTTCCGAAGAGGACACAAGTTTTCATATCGTCATAGCCTCACGTCTTTTCACGATCCTCCCCGAACCAAACCGCGCTATAGACGAGATGTATCGTGTTTTAAAACCGGGCGGTCGCTGCTTCGTTGCGGAACCGCGTTTTGCGTTCTGG
Organism: Verrucomicrobiota bacterium; assembly: GCA_003218615.1. Lineage (GTDB taxonomy): Bacteria > Verrucomicrobiota > Verrucomicrobiia > Chthoniobacterales > UBA10450 > Udaeobacter. The sequence continues at coordinate 1,090 of QHOD01000204.1, read as the reverse complement.
GCCTCGATTCCGCTTTTTGCCATGTGGCTGTTGGCCAGAGTCACACATTCACGGAATGGCTATCGTGAGCCGCAGCACGCGGCAGTGTTTTCAACAAGCGCCTTCGAAACGCTTTTCGCGGGGCAACCCTGGAAGCGACGCACAATCTGGAAGGATGGCCGCTATCAGTACGCGCTTTGCGAAAAGCCTTGAGGCGTGGCGATACGTGAGTGAAAGCTAGCCACCGCGTCCTTAATCCCGCGGAGACCAGCGAGATCTCGCACCATCTTTGTGCGCTGGCCATGATGACTAAAGCACCACGTACGGGCCACGTGAAAACACGTCTCGCCCCGCCACTCACTCCGGATGAAGCCGCGGCGCTGAATGCTTGCCTCGTGCGCGACACAGCCATCGCGCTTTCTGACGCGGTTGAGAGTGGGAAGAGATCGGGAAGAAATGCGCGTGGCGTCGCGGTCTACACACCGGTTGGTTCGGAAAATGTTTATTCAGACTTATTGCCGCCGAACTTCGAGTTGATCCCCCAGCGCAATGGCAGTTTTGGCGAGCGTCTTTTTTTCGCGGCAGAAGATTTGTTTAAGTGCGGATTCGACTCGGTCTGCTTGATCGACTCGGATAGCCCCACAGTTCCCGCCTCAAGTTTCGGACAAGCGATGGACCTCTTGTCTTTGCCCGGCGACCGGGTTGTTCTCGGTCCGACGGACGATGGGGGTTATTATCTGATCGGCCTCAAAGAACCGCGACACGAGCTGTTTGAACGTATCGATTGGAGTACAGAACGAGTGTTCGAGCAGACAGTCGAGCGCGCGCAAGAAATCGGAGTCGAAACAAAATTGTTGCCAAGTGGCTACGACGTTGATGATTCCGCATCATTACGACAGCTATGCGATGAGCTGCTCAGCGAGAATTCACCCGCCGATATGGCACGGGAGACGCGCAAGTTCTTAAAAGAAATCATCGCGCGGGAAGGTCGCGAGCGAATCTGGCCGATCTGAATAATAAATTTGTAGCGGCGCTTGTGCCAAGCGCCGAATCTTAAAAGGACAGGCATTGATACAAATGCCTCTACAACGAAATGAAACGCGCGCTCGTC
>QHOD01000203.1 GCA_003218615.1 Verrucomicrobiota bacterium | reverse complement strand
CACGTCAATTCGCTCGGCACAGCGCAAATGCTCGAAGTGATTTGCGAAAAAAATCTGCCGGTACGCAAAATCGTCGTCGCGAGCTCGCAAGCCGTTTACAGCGAAGGCGCTGGCGAGTGTCCCGAGCATGGGATCGTTTTTCCATCGGTGCGGCCGGTGGAACAATTGCGCAAAGGCGATTGGCAAGTGCATTGCCCGCTTTGCAGCGCGATCACCCGGAGTGTTCCGACTCCGGAGGACGCGCCAATTGGCGGCGAAACCGTTTACGGCCTGACGAAAGTGGATCAGGAAAAACTGGTGCTGCTCTGGGGCAAACAAACAGGCATCCCGACAGTAGCGCTGCGTTA
>QHOD01000202.1 GCA_003218615.1 Verrucomicrobiota bacterium | reverse complement strand
TGTTTGCCATTTAAATTTGCACAAAACCTTTTGCATTCCGCACGGTGGCGGCGGCCCGGGTGTCGGGCCGATCGGCGTCGCTAAACATCTCGCTCCGTATCTTCCGCGAGAATCTATTCTCGATCCTGAAACCGGCAAAGTCATTTTCGGCGAAGGCGAACGCGGAATGCGTCCACCCAGCGGCAATGAATCAGATTATCGTTACGGCGGCGGAAAGGTCGGCAATGTCGCGGCCTCTCCGTTTGGGAGCGCGAGTATACTCACCATTACATGGATGTATATCCGTATGATGGGTGCCGACGGATTGAAACGAGCGAGCGAGGTCGCAATTCTAAACGCAAATTATATCGCGAAGCGACTTGATCCCTATTTCCCAGTGCTTTTCAAAGGTAAACACGGCCTCGTCGCGCACGAGTGCATTGTCGATCTTCGCCAGTGGAAAAGCGCGGGTATCGAAGTGGAAGATGTCGCAAAGCGTTTAATGGACTACGGCTTTCACGCGCCGACCGTTTCATTCCCCGTGGCCGGGACAATGATGATCGAGCCAACAGAGAGCGAGCCAAAGCACGAGCTCGATCGTTTTTGCGAGGCAATGATCTCCATCCACGCGGAGATGAAAGCAATCGCCAGCGGAAGACAGGATCGACAAAATAACTTGCTCAAAAACGCGCCGCACACTGCGCTGCAAATCGCTTCTGAGAAATGGGACCGGCCCTACACGCGCGACCAGGCGGCTTTCCCCGCGCCCTGGACGCGCGAGCACAAATTCTGGCCGACGGTCGCGCGCATCGACAATGTTTATGGCGACAGAAATCTGTTCTGCTCTTGCCCGCCGGTCGAAGAATTTGAAAAGGAATAGTTAGAGATTCCTCGACTCCGCTCGGAATGACAAAGGCGAAGAGCCGCCGGTCACGCGTTTTAGCGAATAGCTAGCCTTCCGGCGCGAGCTCCGGCGCGGCAACCACGCGCGTCGGGACGAGACGCAGTCCGGTACCAATCGTCTCTTCGGTCGCCGCGGGACCCGCCTCGTGATATTCGGCGTCGGCGTTTACCTGCCAGAGATCGTAAAGCTTGGTGTCGGCCAGAATATTTTCCACGCACAACATAGCGGTCATCATGGCGTGATCCTGATTGTTGTATTTGTGCATGCCGTTGCGTCCGACAAGGTGCAGATTGGGATAACGGTCATCGAGTTCCTGCCGAACCGTCGCGACGTGGCGCGCGTAATCGTCGTCGTAAACCGGATACGCTTTTTTCTGACGAACAACACACCCATCGACCAAATCTCCCTCTCTGGCAAGGCCGATCTTGATCAGCTCACGCTGGGCCAGCTCGATCAATTCGTTATCGCTCGAATCCCAAAGGCCGTCGTGCTCGAAACAGAAATATTCAAGGCCGTAGCAAACCTTGTCGGGCTCCGGCACCATCTCTGGCGACCAAGAGCGGAAATTTTGGACACGACCAACTTTGACGCTCGGATCGTGAATGTAGATCCAGTTGTCATCGAACATTTGTCGATCTTTCAAGATGAGCATGACCGTGAGGAAGTCGCGATATTTGAGACTTTCGGCTGCGCGTTTCGTTCGCTCACTCACGGCAGGCGACAATCCGCACACCAGCTCTCGCATCGGCGCGGATGAAATGACATGTTCGGCTTCGATGGTATGCAAATCGCTCTGTCGATCTTTATATTCGACCGTCCAGCTACCGGAAGTTTCATCGTAAGAACAGCGAGTGACTTTACAGCCCGTCTCGAGCTTGCCACCCATGGCCTGCATTTTTTCGGCACACACTTCCCACATCATGCCCGGTCCTCGGCGCGGATAGCGGAAAGAATTGATCAGCGTCTTAATTACTTTTGTTCGATCCCCGTTGTAGCGCTGCGGAAAAACCGCGTTCTTGATCGCGCTGCCGAGTGAAAGTCCTTTAATGCGTTGCGCGGCCCAGTCGGCGGAGATTTCTTTGCAGCTCATTCCCCAAACTTTTTCGGTATAACTTTTGAAGAATGTGTTGAAGAGCCGTTTGCCGAACTGATTACTGACCCACTCTTCGAAATTGCGCGGGTTCGGCACCGGAAAGAAGCGCGCTTTCAGCCAGGAAAGGACGCAGAAAACCGATCTGAAGATGCCAAGCTTCAGCAACGCTTCAAACGGCCTTAGCGGATACGAAAAAAACTTACCGCCATAGAAAATGCGCGAGGAACGTGGTCGCACGAGCATGTCGTTCGGCAAAATCTCGGTCCACAGATCTTCGACCGCTTTCGATTTGGAAAAGAAACGGTGTCCGCCGATATCGAAGTGGAAACCTTTGTAAGTGGTAGTGCGCGAAATACCACCGACGTAAACCGGATCGGCTTCCAATATAATCACGTCGACTTCCTCCTTTGACAGGAGGTAACCAGCGGTCAAACCCGCCGGTCCGGCACCGATAATGGCTACTTTTGTTTTCATCTTCTTCTACGCAACCCAGTTTCCGCGCGTGAAATTCCAAACGTACCAGCCCTGGACGCTTAACCCGGCAGCGATGATCAACGCTGCTGCCGCCATCCCGATCGCCCGCACGAACATCGGCGGCGTCCGAATTTGGCGCAGAAAATTCAAAAGTGCCAGCACGATCAGCGCGTGCACGCAAAATTCGTAGCGAAGCATGCTTTCCATGTCCACGCAGGCTACGCCGCTGACTGAGATGTAATAGACCGCGGCGGCGCAGAAATAGATGCCGACGCGCGTGGGCCAGTTTGTTCTTTTCCGAATCGCGATAGGGCGCGACCTGAGCCTGCCCGCCGTGTCGCGGGCGCGCCGCAGTGCAACGAGCAACTCGCAAAACACGACACCGAAAAAGAACAGTGCACCCAGAGTCATCGACATTTGGCTGGCTTCTGTCGGATCATTGAGTGCTGGAACAAGCCAGTGATAGCTGGACGGTTTAAACACTGCCAAATAATCCGGAACGATCCCCCAGCCGGCCGCTTGGGTGAGCATATAAATATCCCAGTGGCCCCAGCGCAATTGACAGTAAACGAAGAACGCGATTGCTCCGGATGTTGCCACCAGCATCAAACCGATCGCAGGCGTGTGTTTACGGAGCCACGCTCGTGGCTCACGCAAGTCCGTCCGTCCGTTAGTGAAGACCGAGCGCACTACTGGAAAAGCCGCGCACACAATTCCAACAATCCGCGTGGCGGACATCACGATGCCGTGCAGCGCTGCCCAGACTCTCGCAGCACGGCCCTCCGCACTGCTCCAATAAATGAAACCCAGCAGCGCCATCAGGAAAAGCGACTCGGAATAAGCAGCAATCAGAAAGAAGGCAGCCGGATGCGCGAGAATCAATAATGCGCCGCCAAATTGGAGCGCAGGCGAAACATTCCAGCGATCGCAAAAGAGAAAGAAATAACTCCAGAAACCCCAGGCAGCCAGTTGAGCGGTGATGAGCAGCGCGTTGCCCGTGTCGATGTTGAGCCCGTAGCGAAGCAACGCAGCAATCGCAGGGTAAGCGGGAAAAAATGCAACGTTCGACACTTCCATGACCTTGTGATCGATGGGCGGCACAATCGTCTGGTACCCGTGGTCGACGATGTTCATAAACCAATAGCTGTCGTGCTGGACCAGAGTCGAATAGCGATATGAAAGCGGCCCGTCCGGCGCAAGCAGACCGATCGCCATCGCGAGTTGCAGCAGGGTCAGGACCAATCCAGCAAGCAAAGGCCTGAGCAGCAACCACGAACGAGTCATGACGTCATGAGTAGGAAACGTCGAGAAGACAGGAAAGCTCTTGAGATTGCAAGAACTTGTCGTGCTTTCGGCGAAGGCAATCTCGGATCGCATTGTTTCCGGCTCGTGTACGCTGGTTTGGGTGGCAAAGTTTGACGACGCCGCTCCTCCTTTATTCGCGAAAAGTTATAGCGGGCGGCATTCCCTCTGCCCTGAGCGTCTCTCGCACGGAGCCGACGAAATTTTGGGCTTGCCAATTCAGACGCGCGAAGTCAAACCAGTGGACACCATGAAAACCCTATCAAGACCATTCGTTTTTGTTGTACTAGCGATTATTGCGATCGGCGCTGCCGTCAGCTTCCGCGCCTTTGCGGCCGGATCGCAGAAACAGACCGATCCCCCTAAAAAGTTCACTCTAAAATTTGGTGGACCAACGAAAGAGGACTATGTCGAGGTGAAGAGCCAAGGTGAATTCGACACAGCATTGGAGGCTCTCGCTAAAAATGGGGGCCAATT
>QHOD01000201.1 GCA_003218615.1 Verrucomicrobiota bacterium | reverse complement strand
GCGCATGTCGATGGACCTGGCTGAAGCTGAGGAAATGCTCGCGGCGTCGAAACGTTACCCTGAATTAGTCACCATGCTTTGTCCGCCGCCAATGGGCATGCGCGCAGATTTGCTCGTGAAAAAGCTGTTGGCCGAGAATTATATCGGTCAACCACACCATGTGCGACTGCAAAGTTTTACCAGTAATTATCTGGATCCGAACGCGCCGCCGCATTGGCGGCAAAGGATCGAGATCAGCGGGTTGAACGTGCTTACACTGGGAATTTACGTCGAAGTGTTGCAGCGTTGGCTCGGCAATATCACCGGCGTCTTCGCGCGCGGCAAAATCATTTATCCGATGCGGCAGGGTTACGAAGTGATCATTCCCGATTTGCTCACCGCTGTTTGCCAATTCGAAAATGGCGCCGAAGGCGTCCTCGAATTTAGCGGTGTCGATGCGCTGGCGCCCGGCGACCGCCTGGAAATTTACGGCAGCGCCGGCACGCTGACTTATGATTTTGGATCCGACGTGGTGCAGGCGGGTAGAATCGGCGATCGTGCCCTGCACACTGTCGATCTTGCGCCGGAATTGGAAGGCGAATGGCGCGTGGAAGAAGATTTTCTGGCAGCAGTGAAATCGAAGGGCCGCATCCGGCCGCGTCCGAATTTCGAAGAAGGCGCTCGCTACATGCGCGTTGTCCAGGCAGTCGCCGATTCGCGTGCTCGCAACGAATGGGTGGAGATTAAAAAGTAGTCGGTATCCTGCGCGCGATTAAGCCTATGAAAACCATGCTTCCCTTAAGGTTCATCTCAATCATTTTCTCAACGATTTTGTTTTCATCGGGATGTCAGAAGAAAACCGCTGCCACAAATCCCAATTCTCGGAGCAAAAATGAATTACGTGAAAGCACAAAGCCTCTGCAGGCCGCAGATCTCGTTGGATACGATGGAACAAAACTCAGGAAGAGCGTACATCGTATTACAGAGGCCAACGATAAACATAATCAGGAAATAAAAAATATGGTCGAAACTGGGGAAGGCCAATAAATGGGGCCTAACAAGACGAATCGAGATTGGACAACCCGGAGAAACGAGAACGGGTGAGAAAAATGTTCGAGAAATTCTGGACCGAACCACCGAGCGATCTTTGATGAACAGATTGCGCGAAATCAAAGCGCCGCCGCGGCGCGCGCCAGCGCGTAACCAATGAGGCCGCTGGCGGGCAGGGTAAAAAGCCAAGCCCAAATGATTCGCTCGACAACTCTCCATTTCATGCCGCTGAAACGTTTCACCGCGCCCACGCCCATGATCGAAGTGGAGATCACGTGCGTGGTGGAGAGCGGAATGCCGTAATAACTGGCTGCCTGAATGATGATCGCGGCGGTCGTTTCCGCCGCAAATCCGTGCACCGGCTGCAATTTCACCATCCGGTGCCCCAGCGTGCGAATGATGCGCCAGCCGCCCGCCGCTGTTCCCACGGCCATGGTCGCCGCGCAGAGAATCGTCACCCACACAGGCAACGCGAAAACGGGCGTCTTGAGAAAATCGAGCCAGGCAGGCAGATGATCGAAGCTGCCAGCTTTCGTACCGGTAAAAAGCGCGAGTGTGATGATGCCCATTGTTTTCTGGGCGTCATTTGTGCCGTGACTATGCGCCATCCAGGCCGCGCTAAAAATCTGCAGTTTGCCAAAAAGCGAATGGACGAAGTGCGGCGTGAAACGATGCAACGTCACGAAAAGCAAAAACATCAGCAGCCCGCCGAAAATGAATCCCGCGAATGGGGATGTGATCATGGGCACAATAACTTTTGGCCACACACCGGCGTCCCATTTTATCACAGACCAGTTGCCATGCGCGGTGGCCAGCGCTGCACCACAAAGCCCGCCGATGAGGGAATGGCTCGAACTGGAGGGCAATCCAAACCACCAAGTAGCGATATTCCAAACGAAGGCGGCGATGACCGCGCAGAGCACCGTCGGCATCGTGACGACGTCGGTGTCTACCAGGCCTTTGCCGATTGTCGAAGCAACCGCGCCGCCAAGCAGCGCTCCGGTAAGATTGAAAAACGCCGCCATCGCAATCGCCTTGCGTGGCGTCAGAACGCGCGTCGAAACGACGGTGGCTATCGCATTGGCGGCGTCGTGAAAGCCGTTGCTGTATTCAAAGATGATCGCCGCGACGACGACAGAAAAAAAAGTAAACATCAGCCGCAGCCGGCTACGAATACTTCAACGCCACTTCGAGGACGATATTTCCCGCATCCCTGCAGCGGTCGACTACCTTTTCCATCAACTCGAATAGATCTCGCAGAAAGATGATCTGCTTCGTTTCGTAATCGCCCTGATAAAGGTCGCGCAGCAGGTCGAGCTCCAGTTTGTCGGCTTCGCCCTCGATTGACTGGAGCTTTGCATTCATCTCGCGCGCCGTTGCCGCGTCGGTGCCCTTGCGCAGTTGTTTCACCATCGCGAGCACGGTCTCGGCCGCTTGATCGAGGAGCTCCACTTGTTTGCGGAAACTTCGGCCCTGCAAGTCCTGCGGGCAGATCAAAACACGTTCACCGATTTTCTCCACCGTCTTGGGAATTTTATAAAGCGCGGCGGACAAAGCCTGAATGTCTTCACGCTCGAGCGGTGTGATAAACGTTTTGCAAAGCTGCTCGGTTAGCTCCTGCGTGATTTGTTTGTCTTTGCGCCTGCTCTGCACGAATTCCTCCAGGCTCTGCGGCGAAGCTTTTTGCTCCAGTTTTTCCAGGAGGGCGATCAGATGGTGCACGCTCGCGTCCGCCTGCTGCGCGCTCGCCTCGAGCAAATCGTAAAACTTCTGGTCGCGTCCGAGAATTCTTTGGATCGAGAACATTTGCGGCAGCTTCAGAGCATGGCTCCGCGCATGATGACCAAGGCGATGCTAAAATAAATCATTAATCCGGTGACGTCGACAAGTGTCGCGACAAAAGGCGCCGATGAAGTCGCCGGATCGGCGCCGAACCGCCGCAAGATAAATGGCAGCATTGACCCGGAAAGGGATCCCCATAGAACGACTCCGACGAGCGCCACACCGACCGTGATCGCGACCAGCGGCCAATGCGGACCATACAATTGTTTATGGAAGTAATGGTCCCCAACGATTGACCAGATCGCTACCCTCGCCGTGCCGATTGCGCCCAGAATTGCTCCTAACGAAAAGCCGGCGCGAATCTCCCGACCGGCCACTCGCCACCAATCACGCAACGTTACTTCGCCCAGCGCCATCGCCCGAATGATCAACGTCGATGCTTGCGACCCGGAATTGCCGCCACTGGAAATAATCAATGGCAAAAATAACGCGAGCACCACCGCCTTGGCGATTTCATCCTGGTAACTGGCCATTGCTGTGGCGGTCAACATTTCGCCCAGGAACAAAATCACGAGCCAACCGGCGCGTTTGCGAATCATTCGCCATAGCGGAATGCGCATGTAGGGCTCGTCCAGCGCCTCCATGCCGCCAAATTTTTGGATGTCTTCGGTCGCCTCTGCTTCGGCGACATCGAGCATGTCGTCGATTGTGACAATGCCAACAAGCACGCCGGTCGAATCGACCACCGGAAGCGCAGTGCGATCGTATTTTCGAAATATATTGAGAGCGTCCTGCTGAGAATCGTGCGCGCTCAAGGTCACGAAAGTTTTCTCCATCAAATCGCGAACCGTGTGTGCCAGCGGCTTGAGCAGAAATTCCCGCATCCGGATGTCGTCAATCAATTTGCCGCGCTCATCGACGACATAAATCACATTGAGCGTCTCGCTGTCCCGGCCGTGTTCGCGGATGTAGTCGAGTACTTGCTGCACAGTCCAATCTTCGCGGACAGCAATGAAATCCGGGGTCATCAAGCGTCCGACACTGCCTTCCGGATAACCAAGTAACGCTTGCGCGACGTTCCGTTCCTCCGGCGTCAGCAATCTGATTAACTGTCGCGCCGCGGCGCTGGGTAATTCCTCCAGCAACGCCGTGCGATCGTCCGGCGACATTTCGTTCAGGATCCCCACGACCTGCTCATGCGCCATCGCGCGAAGCAATTGCTGCTGGGCCTCGACATCGAGGTATTCGAAAACATCCGCCGCCAGCGAATGCGGCAGAACGCGAAAGATGATCACCTGCTCGTCTTCCGGCACATCGAGAATCACTTCGGCCACATCTGCCGGCGGCCACTCGCGAAACACCTCGCGCAGCGCGCCGAAATTGCGGGCGTCAATCAGGCTTTTGATTTCCGGTTGTAAAATCTTGCCGACCATAGACAGCGATCGCGCGCGAACGCCGCCGAGTTTTAACACCGCGCCTCGGAGAGTGCAATCGCCCTTGTCAACCTGAGCGAAGTCGCGGAATCTTTTCCTATTATGATTCCGTGGAGGAGCTGCGGCTCCGCTTGGAATTTGCTCGAAAGCAGTCAAGAGTGAGTGCTATGCCCGCGACTTTATCCAGCGCGATGATTCGGCGTGAGATCGGCAACGATCACATTTGCGTGCTTACGTT
>QHOD01000200.1 GCA_003218615.1 Verrucomicrobiota bacterium | reverse complement strand
GTCTCTGCGGTTGGCGAGAAAGGACAGCCAATCATTCGCGCGATGGAAAGCCTCTCCCAGATCATGTTCAAGTTTACCAACTACGTGATGATGTTCGCGCCCTTTGGTGTCGGCGCGGCGATGGCGCACACGATCGGCACACAAGGCCTCGGGGTGCTCGTTAATCTCGGCAATCTGGTGCTCTCCCTTTACCTGGCGCTCATCATTTTTATCGTGCTGATTTTCGGGCTTGTGATTTTCATTGCGCGGGTGCCGCTCTGGCAATTTGTGCGGGCGGTGCGCGAGCCGGCCGCGCTCGCTTTCGCGACCACGAGCAGCGAATCGGCGTTGCCGAAAGCGATGGAATCGATGGAACGCATCGGCGTGCCGAAGCATATTGTCGGGTTCGTTATGCCAACCGGGTATTCGTTTAACCTCGACGGCTCGACTCTTTATTTAGCGATGGCTTCGGTGTTCGTGGCGCAAGCGGCCGAAGCTACCACCGGTCAGCACATGGGCTGGGAGCGACAAATCATGATGATGGTTGCATTGATGATCACTTCCAAAGGCGTAGCCGCTGTGCCCCGCGCGTCGCTGGTGGTTCTGCTGGGGACCTTAAACAGTTTCTTGCCGGCAGGCCTTGGGCCGATTGGTGTGGCGGTCATCTTTGGCGTCGATGAATTGATGGACATGGGACGCACCTGCGTAAATCTCATAGGGAACTGCCTGGCCACGATTGTAGTCGCGCGATGGGAAGGAGAATTCGACGACAAGCGCGCGCGCGTTTTCGGCACACCGCAAGAAGTCGAACTCGATTTGAAATCCGGCGATCTTGCCTTCGCCGACGCGGTCGCCCGAGGCGACTGACGAATTTCGTGTGCAGCAGGCGCGGTCGTGAATCCGCATCTTCCAGCGGCCGGTACGGATCGGCGATTTTCGTGCCGAAATAACATTGATACGCGAAAAATTTCTTTATCAGAGGAAAGCCGAACGATCTCACCACAAAAGTGATTGTCACCCGTGTAGCCGCGATCTTTGAATTTCGTCGTTCGTGCAAAATAGGCCAATTTTTATAGGAAATGGGTGTTGACAAGGGAGTCGTCTCCACCGAGGCTCGCCGACTTCCACTAAACCAAAACCTATGAAAAAAATCCTCGCGGTATCCTTAATATTTTTCTCCGTTGCGCTGAGCATCTTCGCTCTCACCTCGTCATCGAGCAAGAGTGCGCTTAAAGGAAGCAAACCGAGTTGGGCCAGTTCGTCCAACTATGTCAAAGCGGCCGACGCAACTACCAAACTGGGATTCCGCGTTTATCTGGGCTGGACAAACCAGTCTGGCGCCGAAGCGCTGGCGCGCTCTGTGTCCAATCCGCGCAGCTCGTCATATCGGCATTACCTGACACCCGCGCAATTCCGGCAACAGTTCGCGCCAACTGCTAATCAAGTGGCGCAAGTCCAGAGTTGGCTGACAAGCCAGGGGTTTAGCCTGGTCTACACGCCTGCAAACAATCATTACGTGTCGGCGCAGGGAACTGTCGCGCAGGCAAAAGCGGCGTTCGGTACCAGCTTTGGCATGTATAAGGTTAAAGGACTGACGCTCCGCTCACCGGCTGCGGATGTATCTATCCCCAGTTCGCTGGCTGGCGTGGTTAATGCGGTTGTCGGACTCGATCAAAGCTACGAGTTCATTCATCCGAATCATGTTGTGGATGGCAAGGCGCCGCCGTCCGCCGGTTTCAGGAACTCGCCTCCGCTCTCGGCCTTCTGGGCGGAGCTTCTCACGGGGATCCCCGTGCCGCCGTACACGCCTCCTCCGGCACCGCCGGGATATGCTTTCCCGACTGGCTTTACAGATGTTCCTCTTCCGTCTGTACCGTGGTCCGTCAAAGGGCATACCCCCACGCAGGTCAAGGGTGCCTACAGCATTTCAGGTTATACCGGCACGGGACAGACCGTTGCGATCATTGATGCCTACGCATCGCCGACCATCCTCCAGGATGCGAACCAATGGTCAACCAACCGCGGGATTCCGCAGTTCGGGACGGCCGGTGGCGGCACCTTCACCCAAGTCGTGGCGCCCGGCACGTACAACGTAAAGGACAATCCCGCGCAGGGCCCGACCGGTTGGTACGGTGAGGAGACCCTGGACGTGGAATCTGTCCATGGGATGGCGCCCAATGCCCACGTCGTCTATGTCGGCGCGCCAAACAATTACCAGGACCTGGACGCGGCGATGAATCACGTGGTGGACAACCACCTCGCGCAGATCGTCTCGAACTCCTACGGCTTTCTCGGGGAAAATTTGCCACCGGGGTATATCAAGCCTCTGAATGACACCTTCATCCAGGCAGCGATCGAAGGGATCGGAATCTATTTCTCTTCCGGCGACAGCGGCGATGAAACGATAAACTTGGGCTTTGCGTCAACGGACTGGCCTGCCTCCAGCCCATGGGTGACAGCGGTTGGCGGCACGGCTCTCGGCGTAAGCTCAGGAAACACACGTGTTGTCGAGACTGGCTGGGGCACGAGCAGTTATGCGTGCGACAAGACAACGCTGGTTTGCACCCTCCAATTTTGGCTCTACGGCGCAGGCGGTGGCGAGAGCAAAATCTTTGCGAAGCCGTCCTATCAAACGACATACGGGGGGAACCTCACTGGCTTTACCGGCCGGGGGGTACCGGATATTGCGGCGCTCGCCGACCCGAACGCCGGCTATCTCGTCGGTCAGACGCAGACTTTTCCCCCAACGTGCAACGGGCCGGGTGGCGTGTCCTATGACGAGTACCGCATTGGCGGGACCAGTCTATCGTGCCCAATCATTGCTGGGATCATGGCGCTGTCGGACCAGAAAGCCGGCTTTGCGCATGGCTTTGCCAATCCATTCTTCTATGCTAACCCGAGCAAGTTTACTGACATTACGTCCACCAATACCGCGGTCGCGCGCCGGAACTTCAACAATGGCGTTGACGCGTGCAGTGGCACCGCGGATCGACTTCGAACATTCAATGATTATTCCGGATCACCCACCCAGCACACGGGGACGGGCTGGGATAACGTGACGGGGCTGGGCGTGCCCGCCGGCATACCTTAATCGGGCAGCTCATTCTTGAGCACATTTGGCAAATAGCATTCCTCTTTGACGCTGATTAAATAATCGCAAAATAGTGCTGCGACAGGGACGCGGATAAAACCGCGTCCCTGTTTTTTTAGATTGGCCGGGACGCCGCGCTGCGGCGTCCGGTGGGTGCAGGGCGCCGTCCGTACCTTTCCCCATGCAAACTAGATCGACATTATGAAGCGTTCCGGCTAGAAGCTGCTTGTCATGCCGACCTTGTCCACGTTCGCCGGAGCAATTTATCTTTTGCAGATTCTCGCCTCCGCGTTTCTCGCCATTCTTTTCCTGCAGTCGGGCATTGATAAAGTGGTGGATCGCCGCGGTAACCTGGAATGGTTGAAAGGACATTTCGCTAAGAGTCCGCTGGCGGGGGTTGTGCCCGCGATGGTGATTGCGATCACCATTCTCGAGATTGCCGCCGGGGCTCTGAGCGCGATTGGATGTGCCGTGATATTTTTTACGCGCGATTCGACGGTCGCCTTCTACGGCGCGGTGATTTCCGCTGTCTCGATCATCGCATTGTTCTTTGGGCAACGGCTGGCAAAAGATTACGGGGGCGCAGCAGTCTTGGTACCCTATTTTCTGCTGGCGCTGAGCGCAATTTATCTGCTCGCGCAGCGGTGACTCGAACCACCGAGCAGGCACCTTAAGCTGGCGGTGTTGGCGCCGCTCTACTTTGCTGCTTTTCGAGCAAACTTCGGCGGGAAGAGCCAGAGAAGTTTTCCTTCTTCGGATTCAGGATCGAGATCGACCAAGGCGACGCCGGCCTTGGAAAGCTTGAGTGAGGCCCCGGTCAATTCTGAAATCACTTGGGTGAAATCCGGTTCATGGCCGACCAGCATTAGAACTCTCGCTCTGTGCCGCTTCAATACCGTTCGCAACTTGCTCGAGCCGAATCCCGGCGCGAGCAATTCATCCTTGCGCAATTTCGCCTTCAGATAATCGGCGGCAATTTCAGCAGTCTGCGCTGCGCGCGGCAGAGGACTGGTCACGATCAAATTGGGTCGCACCTTCAGACGATCGAGAAATTTCGCGACGTCGCGCATTTCTCTTTTACCGCGTTTGGTCAGGGGACGTTCGTCGTCTGATTTCTTCCACTCCGGCCAATCGGCCTCGCCGTGTCTGAGAAAATAAAGTTCCATGTCGATCTTGTCCTAACGAATAAGAAGATGAATATCAATAGGAAGAGTCGGATTCTTATTTGCACTCTTATTCATAATCATAATCCTACTCAACTTAAAGAATCTGCCATTTTGGTCGGCGCGTACGCGGTTCGATTTCCCACAGGCGCGTTCCACCCAGAAACGCGTTGCGATTATTCCCGCGCTCGACTCCTTCGGGGAGTTCGTCCATTTTTTTGGCGTTGCCGCCGCCTAAAACCACGTAATCGGCAATGAGCGATTTCTTCAGCTGAACGAGCGCGTAATACACGTCGCGCTGCCAGGTTTTCTCGCCGAGCCGTGCTAGGCCTGGTTTGCCGAGATAATCCTCAATGACGCTGCCATTGCGATATGGGAGATCGCCCAATTCGAGCGGGAGGACATAATTGCGCCAAACAAGAGCTGATCCGAGTCCGGTGCCAAGCCCCAGAAAAAGCATCCGGCGGCCACGATAACTGCCCAGCGCCTGCATGGATGCGTCGTTAATGATGCGAACCGGTTTGCCAAGCGCTTTCTTGAAATCAAATCCAACCCAGCCTTTGCCAAGATGCTTTGGCTCGCTCATTATGCGCCCTTCGCGCACAGGTGACGGAAATCCCATCGAGATCGCGTCAAATTTCCAATCGGAAACCAATGGTCTGATTTGGGCGATCATCTCGCGCGGCGTCAACTTCGGTCCGGATTTGAATTTTCGTTTTTCGCGGCGCGAAACCATTAGCTTCACATTTGAGCCGCCGATGTCGATGACCAGGATTTTTCTCCTCATCACGACTTTTTCAGTGTTGCAGGTTTCGTGGCTGCCTTCGCCTCGCTCTTTGTAGCCGAATTGGCTGGCTGCGGCTCGCCGTCGGTCCTCGATGCGCTTGGGGCCGCAGATTTTTCCTCAGGTAAGCTGATCGGAATTAATTTGTCGGCTCGAAATTTTTTCTTGGAGGCGGTCATTTTTTTTGTGCGCTCGCGGGAGACCTCACGGAAATGCCATTGCGCCTGAGCACGCGGTTCTTTGCCCTCTGGTTTCAGGCGACGGTAGCTTCCGTCCTCCTGAAGCTCGCGGGCTTTGACCCGATCGTGCAAAAAGCTCGGGAGCACTTCGTTGATGATCCGGTCGCGCAACGCTGGGCTCTCGACAGGGAATGCCAGTTCGATCCGCCGAAAGAAATTTCGCGGCATCCAATCGGCGCTTGAGAGAAACACCTTGGGCTGTCCGGCATTCTCGAAATAAAAAATCCGGCTGTGCTCGAGAAAGCGGCCTACAATGCTGGTGACACGAATGTTTTCGCTGAGATCGGGAATTTTCGGGCGCAAACAACAGATACCGCGGACGATCAGATCGATAGTCACATCCGCGCAGGAAGCTTCATAAAGCTTCTTGATGACCTCCTGATCGACAAGCGCGTTCAACTTCGCGACGATGCGGGCCGGTTTGCCCGCCCGCGCGTTGTCCCGCTCGCGTTCAATCAATCGGATGAGGCGGCTATGCAGATCGAAGGGCGCGACCATCAATTTTTTCAGGCCGGG
>QHOD01000199.1 GCA_003218615.1 Verrucomicrobiota bacterium | reverse complement strand
TCGACGTAAATTCCCAGTGTAAGCACGTTCAACCCGCTGATCTCGATCCTTTGCCGCCAATGCGGCGGCGCGTTCGGATCCAGATAATTGCTGGTAAAACTTTGCAGTCGCACATGGTGTGGTTGACCGATATAATTCTCGGCCAACAGCTTTTTCACGAGCAAATCCGCGCGCATACCCATTGGCGGCGGACAAAGCATGGTGACTAATTCAGGGTAACGTTTCGACGCCGCGAGCATTTCCTCAGCTTCAGCCAGGTCCATCGACATGCGCGCCTGACAGAAAACGTGTTTGCCCGCTTCAAGCGCGGAGATCGTGACCGCCGAATGCATGTAAGGCGGCGTCCCGATCCAGATAATGTCCAAGTCAGGGAGCGCGACCAGTTCCGGCCAGTTCCGCATCGGTGTGGTGTGCGGGAGATTTTCGCGGCAAAACGTTTCCGAGCTCTCATAAGTGGAATTTGAAACAGCCACGATCTCGACTTCGGGATGCTTTTTGAGCGCCGGCAAATGGCGGGCACGAACGATGTTGCCCGCTCCAACAATCCCGATCCGCAGTTTATGATTATTTTTTTGCATCGCGTCTCAAATGCTCCGCCTCAGGTGGGTCGATCTTGGGGCTGGGCCGCGCAGTGCGCGAGTCAATTTTGACCATCTGCCCCGGCCATTGTTCAAGATTCGCTTGACCGAACAAGCGCGGCGCGGCAGGTTGCGCAGCTTTCTCGCGAGTCATGTCAAAAGTTTGCACCATCACAGGTTCCCGGGTCGCGCGCGGCAGTGTCATTCACCGTCGCGGTATGGCCAAGAAAAAGGGTGGCGTCGGCCGGCACGTGACAAAAAATGTGCCGCGTATTTTCGCGCCGAATTTGCGCCAACAGCGGATTTGGGTGCCCGAACTGAAGAAGTTTGTGCGTATTCGGGTTAGCGCGCGCGGGCTAAAGACGATCAACAAAAACGGCGCCTACTCGGCGCTGAAAAAAGCCGGCATAATTTAGCTCCCGCCGATCTCGGCCGATTCGTCAAACGCCGCGAGCATTTCACGTGCGCTTTGCTCAGGTGGCAAGCTCGCCACCGGACGAGTCCGTCCGATTGGCGGATCGGAGGCTTGCGTTACATTTTTTCCCCGCGGCAAATCGAGCGAGCCATCGTTGAACTCGATCACATGACCTTCGCTGATCAGCCAGCGCAGGTCGGAGGCGAGGACGAGCTTCTTTGATTCGGTCTCTTCGGCCGAATGATCCACAGTCAATTTTTCGGCGAGCTCTTTGCGATTGATTCCTGGCTTGGCTGCGAGCGCCTCGAGAATCGCATTCACCGATGGAGAAACTCCTGCTTGATCGTGGACAAATCGCCGCGTCCGGATCGTCGAGACGAACAACATGCCGCGTCGATGCCGAAAAACATTGAGCCCCGCTTGTCGCAATTGCGCCGCTAACTCCTGGATCATATTCGATGGCGAGCGGGTCTCGTGCGTCCAGGCTTCCTCGATCGCGCGATTCAGCCTTCGATCGGGCAAATGCCGGCTCAAGACGCCCCCGATGGTCACTTCTTCCACACTGCTGAGCAATCCCGGGAAATAGTTCGAGCGAAAGTGCCGTTCTGCTTCCGCCGCGGACTGAAATGTTGCTGGCGATTCTTCGCGCGAGGTCGTGAATGTGGTGACCTTGCGCGCGTCTTCTTTCCAGCGCTCTAGCAGCGCTGGGTCGCTCACGATCTCGATGTTTCTCTGATAATCGGTAAAGCTCATCCGGCGGCTGAAGCGCTGTTCGTAAAGACTGCGCAGCTGCGGCTGATAACTGTGGTAATTGGTCGGACCAAGCAGCGTTCCGCTCAGCCTGCATCTCGCGACATTGGAGAAATTCCCCTTGATCGGCTCTGATTGCGTGATCTCGATCCTGTAGAAATCCTCTTGAGCGAACCGAAACGCGTCTCGGTCAAGGAAATCCCGGTCCAGAGAAACCGCACCATTTTCGCCCAGTCGGTAAAGCGGCGATTCCGCCTTTGCGATCAAGCGAACTTGGTAGCGTTCCGGTTTTTCCAGGAACAAACGCGCCAGCGCAAAAAGTGAATAGGCAACTGAAGTCGACTTGATCTGCGCTACAACGCTATCGAATGCCGGTGAGTATGGCAGAAAACGAACCGTGATTTCTGGCGGCACCGCTGCTAATTTGCGTTGATCCTCGGCTCGCGACACCGGCCGGCGGCCCCGTTCGCGAAGCGTTCCGCGCCTTACCTTTTCCTGTCGAGACAGGCCCTTCTTGCCTGCCTTGAACGTTGCGGGCTTCGCTCTGGGATGCCGACGGTCTCGTCCGCGCGCGTCTTCGCTCTCAACGTAATCGTACTTCCTCGCTTCAGCGGGTTCTTTCACCCACGCAGGCAGGAACTTTAGGTCGAGCAAATCAGCGGGCTCGGCAGCGGGAGAAGACATCGTTTCCATTTACTCGACGGACAAAGGAAGTAAACCCAGAGAGGCTGGCATTGTAGCGGCGTTTATATCAACGCCGATCCAATAAATTGATGCGCTCGCCGCGGCCAGCGTCTCCAAAGCCCTGAAAATGATTGACAAGCCGTCTAATTCATTTACTTGCCATCCTGTGCCCGGACTGTCCGGCAGCTGCAGGACTTTTCCACGCGCAACCAACACGAACCGGAACAAATTTTATGGCTGAGAAATCAATCGAAGAGAAGGTCAAGGACATCATCGTCGAGCAACTCGGTGTTAACCCGGAGCAGGTTACGCCCCAGGCTTCTTTCATTGAAGATTTGGGTGCGGACTCGCTCGATATTGTTGAGTTGGTGATGGCTTTTGAAGAAGAGTTTGGTGTCGAAGTGCCAGATGAAGATGCCGAAAAACTGCAGACGGTCGGGGACGTCATCAAATACATCGAAGACAAGTCTACCAAACAGTAAACGGGCCCAGGCCCTCAGGGCCGGGCAGATTTTCACAATCCGAAAAACACGGCTTTGGCCGTGTTTTTTGCTTATATGTTGCGAACCCGGGCAACACGCTCAGACTAACCTCCAATGACCCTGTCGCTTTTTGAAAAACCCCTGTTTCAGGTAGGAGGCCACTACGTCACATTTCTGGGGTTAATTGCGTTCGTCGGCCTTTTCGCGATGGGGCTCGTTATCGCCCGAACGTTACAGAGCCAGTTCGTTCGCCGTTTTTTCAGCCGCTTCAAGATCGATACCAACTTCATCGCTATTCTCACGACGATCTTAAGCCTGGTCGCGCTCGTCTTTTTCACCATCAGCGCGATTAACGCAGCGGGCATTCCGCTGGCCTGGAACGCGCCGCTCCCAGCCGTTTCGCTTAGTCTTCTCCAGATTTTTTTGCTTATCGCCCTTCTGATCGCGGTTTTTTGGATCTCCTCCAGAACGAAACGCTTTCTTTTTAATCGGTTTCTCGTCCACAGCGGACTCGATCGTGCGCTCCAGTACGCCATCGCCCAAATCGTCAGCAACGTCGTGCTGGTAGTTGGCGTTTTGATTGTTCTGGAAAATACCGGCATTCATCTCGGCGCGCTGGCTGTCTTTGCAGGCGCGGTCGGTGTAGGGGTCGGCTTCGGTCTGCAAAATATCGCGAGCAATTTCATCAGCGGCCTGGTGATCTTGGCCGAAAGACCCATCACAATCGGAGATCGGGTTGAAGTAGCGGGGATCGCCGGTCAAGTGCAGCAGATTCGCGCCCGCAGTACAGTCATTCGCACCAATGACAACATCAGCATGATTGTGCCAAACACCAAATTCATCGACTCGCCAGTGACCAACTGGACCTATGGAGACCCGCGGGTGCGGTTTCGGATTCCGGTCGGCGTCGCTTACGGCAGCGATATCGCCAAGGTACGCGAAGCTTTGCTCGCCGCCGGACGTGAAAATCCGAACACCTTAAAGGATCCGGCCCCGAGTGTTTTTCTCAAGAAATTCGGCGACAACTCGATCGATTTCGAGCTCGTGGTCTGGAGCAGTGAGATGAGCGCCCGCCCAAGCCGTTATCGCAGCGATCTCAATTTTGCCATCGAACAAAAATTCCGCGAAGCGGGAATTGAGATCGCCTTTCCCCAACGCGATCTTCATATCCGCAGCGGCGTTCTCAAAGTGAAAAGCGTAGCGGCGGAAGAAAAGGCCAAACAGCCCGAGTCATAAAACGTAAGTGATATTCTCCCGATTCGGGGAGCGTAGGCGACCCGCGCACCCACGACTGCGGTTCGTGCTCGCGAACTCTTGTCTTATGCAAGGATTCCACTTTTAAATGCGGAATCATCCGACGATCCGGTATCCTTTT
>QHOD01000198.1 GCA_003218615.1 Verrucomicrobiota bacterium | reverse complement strand
CAGACTCAGCTCTTAAAGTTGTACTTTCTTACTACCCTGTATGTAGATGTCAAAGAACCAGCCCCGAAATTCTTCGGGGTAAACCATTCACGCACGTTTGAGACGACAAAAAAACTCAATCTCGCCTCCGACCACAACCACGTTTCCGTAGATCGTTGCCGGGACAAAATTGAGTGCAATTTGCAGTCCCAAATGTACGTAGAACGATCTCCTTGATTAGAGGAGTCCCGCATTGAGCGGAACAAACAAAATAGCGTTATTTCAGACCACGTCAACTAGTGGGCGAAATTTTACCAAGAATTTTTGCAGCCTGTGCATTTAACGCCGTTTCAGATGTTTACGTCGAAAATCACCGGCCCCCCGATGCGAATTAATGAAGTCGATCGGTGCCCAGCCTTGAAAGTCGATTTCTGGATGCTGCGCTCCCAGCCGTTTGAGATGTCGATGTTCTAACGCCGTCTGGGTGTTAATTTTGTTACCGACATTTAGCCGATCCTCACGATCCACCAGCGACGACAAAGCGCCTGAAAACGCGCCAGGACTTAGGCAATGGATTGCCGAAACGCGGATAGAAAAGTTTCCATTTCGGATTTCCTGCCAACGGTGACGCGCATGTAGTTCGGGAGCGCCGGGAACAATCGGCCGACATAGACGTTGCGCCCTTTCAATGCCTGGATGAGCGGGACGACGGGGCGTTTGCAGTCGAACATGAAGAAGTTCGCTTGCGACGGGATTGATTGGCAGCCCATCTTCTCGAGTTCGGACGTCACGAATGCTTTCACTTCGTTATTTAATCGGCGGCCGTTTGGGACTTGATCCGGATCATTGAGGCTCGCGCTCGCTGCCGCCAGAGCCATGATGTTGACGCTATCCCACATTTGATGCGGACGGATTCGCTTAATCGTGTCCTTTTGCGCCACGCAGTAACCGCAGCGTAATCCCGCCATGCCGTAAATTTTTGAAAACGTTCGTGAGACAATCAGGTTCGGATGGTCTTTGACGAGCGGAATCATGCTCTCATAATCGGGACTGTCGGCATAGTGGTAGTAAGCTTCGTCCACGAGAATCGTCGTTTCGCGCGGTGTTTTCCCGATAAACTCCCGCAATTCGGTCTTTGGCGTGATGCTGGCCGTCGGATTGTTTGGGTTGCAGACATAAATCAAACCCCCACTCGCCGCCGCCATCATCTTTGGAAGGTCGTGAACAAATGTGCGGGTGAGCGGAATTCTCACCACCTCGACACCGTTGACGCTCGCATTATTAAGAATCGCTTCGAAGGTAGGATCGGCCGCGACCAACTTGCCACGCTCTTTGTCGGTGAATGTCTCTGCGCATAGCTTAAGAATTTCGCTCGATCCGTCGCCGAGTAAAATCTGATCACGATTGACGCCGTTGATTCTGGCAAGCTTCTCAATAAGCACATCATTTTGTTCATCGGGATAGCGGCATGCCAGGTTGAAGTCGTCCGTCATTGCTTTCAACGCCATCGGCGAAGGGCCGTATGCATTCTCATTAGCGCTCAAACGGATAACCGTTGATGCGGCGGCCTCAAAGGGCGAGCTGGCGAACGAAATCACAGGCCGAACGACAGCCGCGGCGGTGCCGACGCTCAGCAATTGAGCAAATCTTCGTCGAGAAATTAGGGCAGTATTCATTTGAGTCTTTGCAACCTCCTGAGTGTGAGTGAAAGTTTTTGCGTTGGAATTCGGGCTTCCATGCGATTCAAGAACCGCTCAAGTTATCAACAGCGAAGCACGATAGCAATCGTACAAAAAAAAGACGAACCCGCCTCGACTATGGCAAAAATAGAGTGGCTGCCTCGCTAGGACTCGAACCTAGACAAAGAGATCCAGAATCTCTGGTGCTACCATTACACCACGAGGCAACAAGTGGGAAAATTAAAACCGAATTGCTCTGCCGCAAGTCAGGCAAAGGCCGCCTGCGGTGAAGCTTAAGCCGCTGGAGTTTTCGCGCCGAGCAGGATCTCAGCGCCTTCGCGAGCCCCGTCCACTTCCAGCGTCTTCCCGCTTTTTTTCACTAATGCACGAGCGTGTTCCACCATCTTATCGATCATCTCGTCGTCATGATTTGGATCATGATGGAAAAGCAGGAGTTGGCGCACCTCCGCATCAAGCGCGAGCGAAACGACGCTGCTGAGCGAGCTGTGCCCCCAACCAATGTGCTGCGCGTACTCCTCATCGGTATATTGCGTATCCAGGATCACTACGTCGCAGCCTTGGAGGAACTGAACCATCTTTGTGCGCTCGGTTCTGGCAAAATCGCGCGCTTCTTCCTCGCTGATTCCGTCACGCGAGGCGAATTGCATTTTGAGCAGCTCGTAGGGCTCACTGTCGGGAAAGTAGGCGACCGACCCCGAGCTCGTGAAGAGACGGTAACCTGCACAGATGCCCGGATGATTTGCGAACTTGGAGCGCACCTTGACTTTCCCGATTTCGAACTCCATCTCCTTCAGTTCCTCAATTGCCAGATGGCTCGGGAGTTCACGCAAACTCACGGGAAAAAACGGCGTCTCCATTTGACCGGCCAGGATCTTTCCCAAGCCAGCTCGCGCTCCTTCGTAACCCAAAACGCGAATGAGATTTTTTCGATTGTAAGCGGGAGAAAAAAAAGGCAGTCCCTGGATATGATCCCAATGAGTATGTGTGATCAAAAGAGTCAGCTTCATCGATTGGGCGCCGAATTCTTTGTCCAAGGCGAGTCCGAGCAAGCGAATGCCGGTGCCGGCATCGAGAATGATGATCTCGTCATCAGCGCGCACTTCCACGCAACTGGTGTTCCCGCCGTAACGGACCGTGCTCTTTCCGGGGACAGGAATTGAGCCGCGAACACCCCATAGTCCTATTCGCGCAGGAATCGACTCACTTTCGGCCGCCGATTTTGGTTTGGGACGACGCGGGATCTCAGGCATTAGGCGGTCGATTGCACTTGATAGCAGTTCCCAAGTGATCGGCTTGAGCAGATATTCGTCGGCGCCGGCTTGGAGCGCGCTCGTTCGATCGACTCCGTAATCGCGACCCGAGACGACGATGATCTTGGTGGGTTGCAGCTGTTCGCGAATGGTACGGCAAACCTGAAATCCATTCGATTTTGGCATCAACAAATCGCACAGAATAAGTTCTGGCCGATCGCGCAACGCCAGCTCTAATCCAGCGTCACCGTCATTTGCCTCCAAAACCTTCCAATCTTCGCGCGTGAAAAGATCCGCGAGCACTCGCCGGTTTTCGGCGTCGTCTTCGATGATTAAAACACGAGGCATGGGCCGGAGTTGTTGGCGCCCTTTGATTTAAAGCAAGCTTAAACCAAAAGCGCCAGTTCTTTTTCCGATACGGTTGTCGGTACCTTCCTAAAAGAAAATTGGAATGATCAAGATCGCCAGGATGTTGACGACCTTGATCATCGGATTGATCGCAGGCCCGGCTGTATCCTTGTAAGGATCGCCCACGGTATCGCCGGTTACTGCCGCCGCGTGCGCAAAGGAGCCTTTGCCACCGAGATTTCCTTCCTCGATAAATTTCTTCGCGTTGTCCCACGCGGCGCCACCCGATGTCATTGAAATTGCAATAAATAATCCGGTCACGATCGTGCCAACGAGAAGACCGCCGAGCACGACCGCCCCGAGCGGCTTAATGACCGCGACTGCAACGACGGCGACCAGCGGTAACAACGCCGGAACAATCATCTCGCGTAGCGCCGCTTTCGTCACGATGTCCACGCACGTGCCGTATTCGGGCCTGTCCTGTCCGGTCAAAATTCCCGGTTTCGCCCGCAATTGCCTGCGTACCTCGCGCACGACCGCGCCCGCCGCTTTGCCCACGGCATCCATGCTGAACGCTGTGAAAATGAACGGCAGCAGCCCGCCAATGAAAAGGCCAATGATTACTTTTGGTTCCGCCAGCGAGAATTGAAGCGCAAATACTTCGCCGCGCGCGGTGATATGCTGGCGCAATTCTTCAACATACGATCCAAACAAAACGAGCGCTGCGAGCCCGGCCGAAGCAATCGCGTAGCCTTTGGTAACGGCTTTCATCGTGTTGCCGACCGCGTCCAGCTCATCTGTCACGGCGCGAACTTCCTTCGGCAAGTTGCTCATGACCGCCACGCCGCCCGCATTGTCGGTGATGGGACCGAACGAATCGAGCGAGATGATGATGCCGGCCATGGATAACATCGACATCACCGCAATCGCGATTCCGTAGAGACCGGCGAAATGGAAAGTGAGCAGGATCGCGAGGCCGATGCACAGGACGGGCAGCGCGGTAGCGTGTTCTCCGACAGCCAGACCGGCGATGATGTTCGTGGCGTGTCCGGTTTCCGAGGCACGCGCAATTTTTTGCACCGGCCTGTAATGCGACGAAGTGTAGTAATTTGTAAGTGCAACAATGACAGGGGTCATGATTAACCCGATCAGAGAAGCGAAATAAAGCTGGGCTGGCGACCGCAACACGCCGCCGACGGTTACGCCGGCTGGAAACAGACTGTGCGTGACTGGCCAGAACAGAATCGCAGAGATCACTGCGTTCGTCATCACCGCACCCATGAGCACGGCCCCGGGTTTGCCCCGCGCGACATTTACAAACAAAACGCCGCAAATCGCCCCCAGCACGGAGATCCCACCGAGCACGAACGGATAGACAATTGCCGCTGGATTTCCGGCCAGTGTCAACAGCCCCACCAGCATCGCGCCGACCAAACTGACAGCATAGGTCTCAAACACATCCGCGGCCATGCCCGCGCAATCGCCGACATTGTCGCCTACGTTGTCGGCGATCACGGCTGGATTGCGCGGATCATCTTCCTCAAGGCCGCTCTCGATCTTGCCCACCAGATCGGCGCCCACGTCCGCGGCTTTTGTGTAAATGCCGCCGCCGAGCCGCGCAAATACGCTAATGAGACTCCCGCCCAGTGCCAGCCCGACCAGACTTCGTATAGCCATATCGCGACCGATCATGTTTGCCGCGATGGTGTAAAAGATCGACACCGAGAGCAACGCGAGCCCAACTACGAGCAAACCGGTGACGGCGCCACCGTTGAACCCCATACGCAATGCATTCAGCCGTGCTATAGTGGCGGCCTGCGCGGTGCGGACATTTGCCAGCACGGCGACGCGCATCCCAATGAAACCGGCCGCGAGCGAACAGAACGCGCCAATCACGAATCCAACGGCCGTCGCGTGATCTTTAAAGAAAAAAAGCAGAACGAAAATGACCACCGCGATCACGCTGATCGTCTTAACCTGCCGATTCAAATACGCCTTGGCGCCTTCCTGAACGGCGGCCGAGATTTCCCGCATTTTTTCGTTGCCGGCCGAGTGGCGCATGATCGCAACGATCAGGAAAAACGCGAACACCAGCCCAATAACGGCACATAGCATTGACAACGGGACGCCTGAATTCAGAATAGTTAGGCCAAATAAAATGCTCATGAATGTTCCGGGCTGAAAGCTCGGGACTTTAGTGGGTTTTCACCCTCTGGCAATCGGTTATTTGCAACTGCGCCAGCGCCGGTTGCGCGAATATTTGATGAGGCCCTTAAAGCTCGAAAAAAGTTCGCAAACGCTGCAGAAAGTTGGCCGTGTACTCGCGCTCCTTGTTCTTGTTTTGGCCTTGCGAAGCGGCTTCTTTCAGGATGCCTTCATTCTCCATTTTGCGTTTGGCCAACAACTCGCTGAGCCGCTCGAGACAATCTGGCGAATCGCGCAGCACCTCGGCCATTACCGGCTTACTGATTTCCATAACATGGCAATCGCTTTGGGCCTGCACCGTCGCTGTTCGCCGTTCGCCAGTGAGAAGCGACATCTCGCCAAAACAATCGCCGGCGTTCAAAGTAGCGACGGCAATTGAACTGCCGTTTTTCGAGACTGAAACCTGCGCCGCGCCCCGCAATAAAACGAACATTGAATCCCCCTCGGCGCCTTCCTGGATCACGCGCTCGCCGCGACCGAAATTATTGACACGCGATTGCTTCACAAGATTCTCGATTTGCTCATCCGACAAACACTCGAAGAGGGCTTCACCGCGCAGAATCATCCGCGCTTCATCCTGATCCTCCTGCGCTGTTCGCCCCGCGCGACGCTCCAGATGCAACGTGCGAATCGGGAAGGGAATTGTGATGCGCTGCCGCTTGAGTTCATACCAAACATTGGTGCGCACGGCGTCGTTGATCTCGTTGATTCGAGAATGATTGCCCATGTAGTACTTGATCTCATAGATCACGGCGGAATCGGCAAAATCGACCAGAAAAATTTTTACCTTCGGCTCGGCCAACACGCCATCGGCCGCGGAGGCCGCTCGAAAAAGGGCATCCTTCACACGATTGGGTGGATTTTTATACTCGACTCCAACGCGAATCCGCATCGCATGGACTTCCGTTGGGTAATGGAGATTGACGATCGCGTGGCTAACCATCTCGTTGTTCGGGATGTCGAGATAAATGGCGTCGTTCGTACGCAGCCGCGTGGACCGCCAGTTAATCTCCATCACTTCGGCAAAGCGCTCGCCTACTTGCAACCAGTCGCCGACTTTGTACGGCCGGTTAAGTTGGATCGAAATGCCGGCGATAACTCCGGCAAAAAAATTCTGCCCGGCGAATCCGATGATGATCGCGACAATCCCGGAGCCCGCCAGGAGCCCTTGCAACTGCGCTTCGGCGTGATAACCGGAACTCAGGACAAAAAGGAGCGCGACCAAAAAAATGATGCCGCCGATAACCTCACGGAGAAAATGTGGAATAGGTGTCTGCCGCTTCTTTTCGAAATAGAGATCCCAGACGTACCGATTCACCAGTGCGACGACCAGCGCCGTGCTCAGAAGGATC
>QHOD01000012.1 GCA_003218615.1 Verrucomicrobiota bacterium | reverse complement strand
CGGGTGCGCTGAATCGCAAATACCCGAAGGCAGGCCGGGAATGGGCCTGGCAGTACGTTTTTCCCTCCTCGCGCATCTCGGTCGATCCGCGCAGCGGAAAACGACAGCGGCATCACATGGCGGAAGGAATTTTGCAGAGCGCGTTGAAGCGTGGCGTCGATGCGGCGGGAATCGTCAAACGCGCCAATTGCCACAGCCTGCGGCATTCCTTCGCCACGCATTTGCTGGAAAACGGCTCCGATATTCGGACGGTGCAGGAGTTGTTAGGCCACAAAGATGTGAGCACGACGATGATTTACACGCACGTGCTGAACAAGCCGGGAATCGGGGTAAAGAGTCCGCTGGATTAGCATTAACGGCCTGCGCTCTCTCTGGTTGGGTGTGAAAGACTCCGAAAACATTCGCCCACCACGGCGGGCAGGCTGAGCAGGCCCGCGCCCGCGATCAGTTGAGCACGAGATACGGCAACAGGCGTGCAGACCGCCGGCGTTGAAAAAGATCGCGATTAGCCA
Source organism: Verrucomicrobiota bacterium (assembly GCA_003218615.1). Lineage (GTDB taxonomy): Bacteria > Verrucomicrobiota > Verrucomicrobiia > Chthoniobacterales > UBA10450 > Udaeobacter. Next base: position 22,032 of record QHOD01000012.1, on the reverse strand, counting down.
CCAACCGCGGTAGGCCGTTCGCGATCAGCGGCTGACGAATTCTCACTGCTCGCCAGCGCTTCGCGACTCTGCAGGATGAGCGAGGCTATGGCATTGAAGTAACGTGCCACGTAGACGAGGTAAACGATGAATGAAGCGAGCTGAATAGCGATCAACCACGCATGACCGGTGCGAACAATGAACAAATCAGGCCGGCTCCAGATGACGAACATGCAGCCGAGATTGAGAAGGAAAAGTAAGGGAACAAGCAGCCAAATATTGAGCAATTGATCGGCCCTGGCGCGAGCGTAAAGGGCCCGATCGGCGTCATTACTCGCCCCGATTATGCACGCGCGAATCAGCCGCATGTCGTAAACAAAAAGGAGCCAGACCACTCCCGCATAAGCGGCGCTTAACTGAAACCACGCCAAAGGGCGATTGAGCCTGCTGAAAAGAATCGCTTCACCGAGCGCGCAAGCGATGTAGAAAAAATTGTGCCCAAACTCCAACGGCCACTTAATTAACGTCAGCGTGTGAATGATTGAGCGGGACCAAAAAATAAAGATCACGCACAGACCGGCAGCGATGTAGAGAAAATTTTCCCAATGCCGCGGCGACATAACTGCCCGGGCGTTATCGGTTAGGAAGAAGAGCGCAACACCCTGGATGATGCTGACCAGAGTCAGCTCAATATTAACGACGGTCGAATCGAGCTCGCGGCGGCTCTGGCTTGGCGGATTCACGATGCGACTGGTAATCGCTCGCTGACTAAAATGTCAAGCTGACGTGGCAGAAGCCAACCAAATCGCGTCAGGAGACAACAGGCCGATTGCTACGGGAGGCTATGACCACGTCGCTGCCTGCCGCGTAGGAGCTTCCCGAAGTGCGGTGCGACGCTCGCCTCAGCGGGCCAAGACCACGTCTTTTTTTGTCCAGGTGTGGACTTGCCGGCAATGGGGGCAAGTGAATTTCGGTGTCTTGACCTTGGCTGCAGTCCAGAGCTGTTCTTCGATGGTTTGACCGGTCGCCGTGAGTTTGGCGGTGGAAGGGCACCGCACGAGAAGCCGCTTAATGACCGGTCCGGTTTTTACTTTGCGTGTTGAGCTGGTTGCGAAAAATTTCATTTTTTTATGCGAGCCGATAAACGATACGCGCCTTGTCGATATCGTACGGCGACATTTGGAGTTTTACACGATCGCCAATCGTGAGGCGAATAAAACGTTTGCGCATTTTTCCGGAAATGTGCGCGAGCACGAGACGCTGGTTCGCCAGCGCAACGCGAAACATCGTGCCGGGAAGAACCGACATGATTGTCCCTTCCACCTCGATAGCTTTCTCTAAACCCATAATGTTTTTGATGCGTGAGCCGGCCCCGAAAAGTTTCGGAGCCGGCTGCACAATTCTTTATCGGCGAAAACCGGCGTATGGCCGGCGATCACCAGATGGACGTGGGCGCTCTTCGCGCGCACGTGCTTCGTTGACCGTTAAAGTGCGGCCACCGAGTTCCTTGCCGTTGAGTGCCGTCATCGCAGCGTTGGCTTCAGCCGTGTCGTTCATCGTGACGAATGCAAAGCCGCGGGACTTGCCCGTCATGCGATCCATCATCAGCGCTACTTCGGCGACTTTGCCATGCTGCTCGAAAAGATCCTGAAGATCGTTCTCGGTGGTCTCAAAGGAGAGATTACCTGCATATAGTTTCATTGTGATTTGGTTTTGGAAAATAACTGCCAGCTACAGAGCCGTTCCCGGGAATCGGGTTTCAAATCACCACTGAGAAATCTCACTTGACGATCTACCACGCAACGAACAGAACAGAACTTAATCCAAATAGGGCGCTACTGTCGTCGGCTTCTGGCAAAACACAAGCGGTCATTTCGAATCCGCTGCGGTGTCTGGAGGGAATGGAGCCCTCCTGATAGGAAGAAATCCGGTCGCAGGAGGCACCTGGCTGGCAAGCAGCTACTTCCATTGCGAGCCGGTCCACGCCCATGTGCTGTTCTCATCTAGACCGCCGCTTCCGCCGCCGAACAGAACTACGCCTCGTAAGTTTGGATCGAAGACGGCTGAGCCGGCGTACACCCATGGAGGTTGAATACGCGTAGACTGCAATGTCCATGTTTTGCCATCGTAGGTCCAGGTATTGATGGGGTTAACATCTGCCAGACCCCCAAACATCACCGCTTCGTTCCTGAGCGTGTTCACGCCGACCGCCGCCAAACCGCGGGCATAAGGAAGTTGGGCAGGATACAACTGGCTCCAGTCCGATCCATTCCACTGCCACATCGTCGCCTGGTAGAAACGGCCATCGAATCCGCCAAATTCATCGACGTGTCCATTGGGATCTGTGAATAGCATTGGGCCAGTGACCGCTGGGGGAGAATGAACTGGCGTAGTCCGTGTCCATCTCAAAGTGTTGCCATCCCACAGCCACGTGTCCCCTAAATATTGTCTGCCGTTGAAGCCGCCGAACAATATCACCTTTCGCGTTACGCGATCGTACGCGATCTGCGCAGCGGAGCGAGCCGGCGGCGCGATGGAAGCGTTTACCCTCGTCCAGGTGACCCCGTCGAAAATCCAGGTATCGTTTAGATGCTTGGTTCCATCGTATCCACCGAACAGAATCACTTTCTGGCTGGCTTCGTCGTAAGTCATAGCGAGATACGAGCGCGGCGTGGGTGACGTGCCTGGAAAAACCTGAATCCAGTTGATGGAAGATGTCCCTGCCGCGGCGGCGCTGGATGCAATCAGCATCAAAATCAGCGCATTTTTTATCATTAGTCTCGGCATAGGCTTGACCGTATAACACAGAATCGAATTCTGTCGTTAGGACAAAAAAACGACTTTTTTGGGGAGCGTGCCTGGAGGGATTCGAACCCCCAACCTTCTGATCCGAAGTCAGAAGCTCTATCCGGTTGAGCTACAGGCACAACGTTGCAAAATCCCAAGTTCCAAAACCCAAAACCCAAAGGTAGTCGCGATCGTTTGGTGCTTGGGGTTTGGGATTTGGAGCTTGCGAAGCCGGGTGGCCGACGGGACTCGAACCCGCAACAACCAGAACCACAATCTGGGGCTCTACCATTGAGCTACGGCCACCATCGGAAAAATGTCGAACTCGAAGTTTAAGATTTGCCGCCAGTTTTGCAAAAGATAAAGGGCTGGCGTTTTCTGTTCGGTTCCGTCATTCTGACTGTTCTGTGGACGGCTCGATTGCAACTATTCGCCGGCGGATTATCATCACGCCTCGTCATCGCATGAAGCGGATCGGCCCGGTTTTACTCGCCAGCATTTTCACTCTTCTGGCAGCCGATCAGGTTTGGGCGGCGCAAGACGACCCAAGCGAAATTTTCCTCAAAGCCTACATGACCGCCCAGCAGGCGGAGAAACTGGAGCACGAAAACCAGTTCAAGACCGCCTTAGCGAAATATCGTTTCGCCGGGAGCCTGATCGAGGAATTGCGCAGATCCCATCCCGATTGGCAATCTGCCATTGTGGAATATCGCGGCCGCAAAATCGGCGAGGGCATCTTGCGAATTCAGGACAAGGTTTCGACGCAAAATGAGTTGACGGCTGGGAGAGCGCAAGCTGCGGGCCAGCCCGAAGGAGGCGTCGAGATAGTGACCAGCGACGCCACGATCAAAGAGGCAACCAAAAAACTGCGCGGCAAAGTCGAACAACTGCAATCGGCGCTGGATAAATCACGTAGCGATCTGGAGACCGCGCGGAAAGAAAAGGAACTCGTCAACGCTCGATTGAAGGAGACAAGTTCCAAGCTTGAGAAAGCACAAGGCGAAATCGAGAACTCGAAGAAATCCGAGCGCGAGCTGCGCGATCAGCTCGTGCACACACAGGATTCGCTAAAAACGCTCGAAGCATCGCGGGACAATCGTGCCAAGGAGCAGGAACAATTGCGTGGAGACGTTGCTCGCCTGAAAGATGCAGTCACTGCTGCTGAAGAGGCGCGTGTAACCGCGGAAAAACAACGAGACGAGGCCAACACAAAATTCGCCGACGCGAACAAGCAGATCGCCGTTCTCACACACGAACGAGATGAAGCGGTGACCCAGGTGAAAGGAGCAAAAGAAGCCGAGCAACGGGTGCAGACCTTGCTGGCCGAGAACAGCGATTTGAAACAGAAACTGGCGGTTGCAGAAAAAAGTGTGCGCGAGTTGAGCGAGGGTGGGCCAAAAAACAGCAAGAGCCTTGCCGAAGCAAAACGGCAGGTGGCACAGCTGCAGCAGCAATTGATCGAAGCGCAGAAAGAAAATCAATATTTCGCGGCACGAGCCGCCGAGCTTGGCGTCCAATTGGAAGAGGCGAGCTCGCAAGTTCAAAATGCGAAGCTCGCCGGCGCAAACAGCGAGGAAACGGCGCGGATCGCCAAGGAAAACGAGCTTCTGCGAAACATAGTTGTCCGCGACCGAGAGGAGGAGGCGCGCCGTTATCAGGCAAAGAAGCTGATGCTGGCGGAGCTGGATAAATTACAGGTCAAATCGGACGAGTTGAACAAGCAAATCGAATTTCTCGCCCAGCCGGTCACAAAATTGAGCCGCGAAGAATTGGCGTTGCTGCGGGAGCCAGTGGTCTCAATTTCGAATGAGAGCTCCGGCATTTTAAAAGCGAGTTTTATCTTTGCCAAAAAATCGTCGGCGGACTCCGTGAAGATCGCGGAACCGGAAGCAAAGGAAAGATCCTCTGGCGAAGGCGGTGCGACGACGGATAGTTCCGCCGAGTTCAAAGCGGACGTGCCAGATGATCTCCAGAATGTTGCGCACACGGCCAAAGAGAGCTTCGAGCAGGGCAAATATCAGACGGCCGAAAAACAGTATCAGGAAATCCTGACCAAAAGTCCCAATAACCTTTACGCGCTTTCCAATCTCGGCGTGGTTTATTTTCGCAGCGGCAAATTTAGGGCGGCGGAGTTGACGCTGAAAAAGGCTGTGACGGTTTCGCCCAAGGACGAGTTTGCGCACACCACGCTCGGCATTGTTTATTATCGGCAATCCAAGTTCGACGATGCCTTCGCCGAATTGAACAAAGCGATTGAGATTAATCCAAACAGCGCCACGGCTCACAATTATCTGGGCATTACCGCAAGCCAGAAAGGTCGACAGAAAGAAGCTGAAAAGGAAATACTTCTGGCCATCGCGAACAATCCTGATTACGCCGACGCGCATTTCAATCTGGCGGTCATTTTCGCCACCACTCAACCCGCGTCGAAAGAATTGGCCAAACGCCACTATGCCAGGGCGACGGCACTCGGCACCCAGCCCGATCTCTCCCTCGAGAAATTATTGCAATGATTGCAAGAATCGGTGTGCAATTCTTGCGCTAACTCAGACCAAATTGGCTTCGTGTTCTAATGCGCTTCGTTTCGCGCCTTCGCCATCGCTTTCATCACGGCCGTCGTCGGAATGTTTCTGGCGGTCTTTGCATCGGATTATCTGACGAAACTTTACCACGTCCCCGACATGGAAGGACAGCGGGGCATGACGATCATCTTCCTATTTGCGCCTCTTGGAATTATGGTCGCAAGAAAGACGAAACGTGGTCTCAGTGGATTCTCGCCAGGCAGCGCGCCGACCTCAGCCCCGTGCCCGAGCCGGAGAGAATGGCAGTTTGCTATCGCGTACGTGAATTAAAGAAATAATTACGCTTGCGGTTTCTGTTTCGATTCAAATCGTCGCCGTGCAACCATTCCTCACTGCTAATTGGCGTTATCTTGCGATGCTCAATTTCGTTGTCGATCCTGCGATCCTCGCGCCGCTTGTTCCGCCCGGCATCGAGCTCGACTACGATAATGGTGAAACATTTCTCAGCGTCGTCGGCTTTCTCTTTCTCGACACACGCTTGCTTGGCTTGCCCATCCCGCTCCACCGCGATTTCGAGGAAGTGAATCTTCGTTTCTATGTGCGGAAAAAATCGGCCGACACGTGGCGACGCGGTGTGGTTTTCATTCGCGAGCTTGTCCCGCGCCGCGCGATCGCGCTAGTCGCCCGCGCATTTTACGGGGAGCACTATTTCGCTCTGCCGATGAAACACGACATAGAGCATGTCGATCTTACGGTTAGTGTCGAGTATTCCTGGCGTCGCGGCCGAAAATGGGAATTGCTCAAGATGAGCGGCAGCGGCGAGCCGCAATCCATTCCCGCCGGTTCGCACGCCGAATTCATCACCGAACATTACTGGGGTTACACCTGCGTGCGTGCAGACTGCAGCGAATATCGAGTGGAGCATCCGCGTTGGAAAATCTGGAAGGCAGATACGTTCGAGCTTCGTGCCGACGTAACGACTCTTTACGGCGCGCAATTTACCGAAACCTTAAATCAGCCACCGCGCTCCGCCTTTATCGCCGAGGGTTCGCCCATCACGATCCAGCGAAGATCGATTCTCCTGTAGCAGTGGTCTACGGCCGTCGCATGCTTACGAGCTATGAAACTCTCGTACGAGCATCCTCTTCCTCTCATGCCGCGAGATCGCGAGATCCACGAGTCTCGACAAAAGCTCCGGGTAGCTAATCCCCGAAGCTTCCCATAATTTCGGATACATGCTGATTGAAGTGAACCCCGGGATCGTATTCAGCTCGTTGAAGAAAATTTCTCCGCTCGTCCGATCAAGGAACGTGTCGACTCGAGCCATTCCTTCGCACTCGAGTGCGGAGAAGGCTCTTCTTGCAACATCTTGCACACGTCCCGTCTGCTCGGCGTCGAGCTTCGCTGGGATAATCAGCGTGGCGCCTTTCTCGTCCAGATATTTGGCCTCGTAAGAATAGAACTCATGCGTCGGGTTGATCTCACCCGGAACGCTTACCAGTGGATCGCCTCCTACATGTGGATTTTCCAGAACTGACACTTCGATCTCGCGCGCATTCACGGCGGCTTCGACGAGGACTTTCGTGTCATATTTGAACGCGTCTTCGAGCGCCATGTTAAGCCGACTCTGTTCCTTCACCTTGTGCACGCCGACGCTTGAGCCAAGGTTCGCCGGCTTTACGAAGACAGGATAGCCAAGCTCCTTTTCAATCCTCTTCGCTGACTGCTGCTTTTCCTTTTTCCAGAGTTCATGCTTCAACGAAACATAAGAAACGATCGGAAGTCCCGCCTCACGCGCCACACGTTTTGTCATCTCCTTGTCCATAGCGACCGCCGATGCGAGCACTCCGCATCCAACATACGGAAGATCGGCGAGCTCGAGTAATCCTTGAATCGTTCCGTCTTCGCAGAGAGGCCCATGCATGACGGGAAATACCACGTCGATGCCTCGTGCTTCTCCACTTTCACCCAAGCGGATCAACGCGCTGCCACTATTTGGGTCTGCCGGATTCGGCGGGAGCACAACTTTCGGCGCGTCCTTGAACACGGGCAGAGATTTTTTTCCTTCCAGTAGAGAGATGTCGTTGAGATGCCAGCGACCCTGCTTGTCAATCGCCACAGGCACAATCTCAAAGCGATCGCGGTCCAGGTAATTGATGACTGACGCAGCTGATTGAAGCGAAACTTCATGTTCCCCTGACCGACCGCCGTACAAGACGGCGACGCGTAGCTTCTTCATACAGCTCGCATATCAGCGTGGTAGCCTTGTTTGATTCACTTGCGCGCCAGCAACTGCCTCAGCACAAAGGGCAGAATCCCGCCGTGCCGATAGTAATCGATTTCGATCGGCGTATCGATGCGCAACTTCACCTGTAGCGAGCGTTTTTGCTGATCTTTGCCTTCGATTTCGAGCGTTACTGTTTGTCCAGGCTTAATCGCGTTCGATAAACCGATAATCGAAAAGACTTCCGAACCATCAAGTCCAAGCGACTGCGCTGTTGTTCCGTCAGGAAATTGCAGCGGCAACACGCCCATGCCGACGAGATTGGAACGATGAATCCGCTCAAAGCTCGCCGCCACCACCGCTTTCACCCCCAATAAACGCGTTCCTTTTGCCGCCCAATCGCGCGATGAACCCGTGCCATACTCGTGTCCAGCCAGGATGATTAATGGCGTCTTTGTCTCCGCATACTTCATCGCAGCGTCGAAGATCGACATCTCTTCGCCGGTTTCCGAATTTCCATTTCCGAAATACTTCGTTATTCCGCCTTCCGTTCCCGGCACCATCAAATTCTTAATCCGCACATTCGCGAATGTCCCCCGCGTCATCACTAAATCGTTGCCGCGCCGGCTGCCGTAACTGTTGAAATCAGAATGCGCGACCCCACGCGAAATCAGATACTGCCCGGCCGGCGATGTGGCCTTGATCGCGCCAGCCGGCGAAATGTGATCGGTCGTGACCGAATCGCCGAAGATACCAAGAGCGCGCGTCCCGCGAATTTCTTTGATGTGCCCCGGCTCCATCGAGAAATTCTCGAAAAACGGCGGCTCATGAATGTAGTCGCTCTTTTCGTCCCACTGGTAAATGTCGCCAGTGCTCGATGGAATTTCGTTCCACTTCGGGTTTTGATCGGCGAAATCGCGATAAAGTTTGCGAAACGTTTCCGGCTTGAGTGCCGACTGCATCGTCTCTTTGATTTCACTCAGGCTCGGCCACAGATCACGCAGGAAGGTCTCTTTCCCGTGTTTGTCTTTGCCGAGCGGTTCACGTGAAAGATCGACATCTACCCGGCCAGCCAGCGCAAAAGCAACGACCAATGGGGGCGACATCAGAAAATTTGCTTTGATGTTTTGATGCACGCGCGCTTCGAAATTTCGGTTCCCCGAAAGGACCGAGGCTGCGACCAGATCGAATTCGTGGATCGCCTTCTCGATGTTCGGATGGAGCGGCCCCGAGTTGCCAATGCAGGTGGTGCAACCATAGCCGACGAGATTGAATCCGAGTTGATCGAGATATTTTTGCAATCCAGTCTTGTCGAGATAATCGGAAACAACCCGTGATCCGGGCGCGAGCGAAGTCTTCACTGCAGGATCAATGCGCAAACCGCGCTCGACTGCTTTTCTTGCAAGCAGACCAGCCGCGATCATCACGCTCGGGTTGCTCGTATTTGTGCAGCTCGTGATGGCGGCAATCAGGATGGTGCCATGCCCGATGTGAGTACGCCCGTGTCTAAAGACCTCGCTCGACTCTGCTTCAATTTCTTTCCCGGAATCCGGCGTCGGCCGGTTTGCCACCATCTCGATCTTGTTACGCTCGTCGCCCGGATTAATTCCTTGATCGATCTCATCTGTTGATGCCATTGCACGGTCGCGCGGCGCACTGCCGTTCAATTGCACGAGATGTTTTTCGCGAAGATCGACATTTTTTTTCCCGTAGCCCCCATCCTGGACCGGCTTCTCGAGCAGCCCCCGGAATGTTCTCCCGAGCTCCGGCAAATTGATCCGGTCTTGCGGCCTTTTTGGTCCGGCAACGCTCGGCTGTACGTCTGCCAGGTCAACATCGAGATCTACGCTGTAGTCGACTTCACCTTTGCGCGGCATCCCGAACATTTTTTGCGCGCGAAAATAATTTTCGAAGGCGCGGCATTGCTCGTCGCTCCGTCCCGTGGCCCGCAGATAATTCACCGACTCTTGATCAACCGGAAAATATCCCATCGTCGCGCCGTATTCGGGTGACATGTTTCCAATCGTCGCGCGATCCGGCACCGGCAGCGATGCTGCGCCGTCGCCATAAAATTCGACAAATTTACCGACGACCTTTTGTGCGCGCAGCAATTGGGTGATGTACAGCACGAGATCGGTCGCCGTCACGCCTTCGCGCAGTTGCCCGCTCATATGTACGCCCACCACTTCTGGCGTTAAAAAGTAAACCGGCTGACCGAGCATGCCGGCTTCCGCCTCAATGCCGCCGACGCCCCAGCCAACCACGCCCAGCCCGTTGATCATGGTCGTGTGCGAAGCGGTGCCGACTAATGTATCTGGATAAAATACTTCTGACCTCTGACCTCTGACCTCTGACCTCTGGCTCAGCACGCCTTTCGCGAGATATTCGAGATTCACTTGGTGAACGATGCCGATGCCCGGCGGGATGAGCTGGAAAGTTTTGAACGCTTGTTGTCCCCATTTCAGAAACTGATAACGCTCGCGATTGCGCTTGAACTCCATCTCCAGATTGAGTTGCAAGGCTCTCGCTGAGCCGAAGAAATCGACCTGCACGGAGTGATCCACCACAAGATCGACCGGGACGAGCGGCTCGATGATTTTTGGGTCGCCGCCGAGCTTCTTCACGGCGCTGCGCATCGCGGCAAGATCGACAACCAGCGGCACGCCGGTGAAATCCTGGAGAACGATCCGCGCGACGACGAATGGAATTTCTTCGTTGGCCGGCGATTTTGCATTCCAGTTCGCCAGCGTCTGCACATCTTTGCGCCGGACTTTTTGCCCGTCGCAATTGCGCAGGACCGACTCGAGCACGATTCCGATACTGACTGGCAACCGCGAAATTTTGCCGACGCCCTGTTCTTCCAGCGACGGCAACGAATGAAGAAATCCTTCGCGACTCGCACCCGCATCGAATTTTTGCAGCGTTTTGAATTCGTCGTTCATATTTGCACCACGAAGACCACAAAGCCCACAAAGTCGAAGTATGAACAACCTTCGTGCTCTTTGTGCCCTTCGTGGTGGATAAGAATCATTTCAGTTCGGCCAGCTTCGCTTTGATCTTGTCGAAATTCGGCAACTGCTTCGCGTCATCATTGCTCTCCGCGTATTGAATTACGCCATTTTTGTCGACGATGAATGCGGCACGTTTCGCAACGCCCGCCATTCCGAGATTCAATTGCGGCAGAAAGGAGTCGTACATCACGTCATAAGCTTTTGCGACCTTATGCTCGTAGTCGCTCAATAATGGGACCGTGATCTTCTCCTTCTGCGCCCACGCCTCCTGGGCGAACGGATTGTCGCCGCTGATTCCGTAAACGGCGGCGTTCATATTGCTGTAAGCAGATAGACCGCTGCTGACGTCGCACATTTCCGTCGTGCACGTGCCGGTGAAAGCCATGGGAAAAAAGAGGAGCAATGTATTTCGCTTCCCGAAATTATCGCTCAGTTTGGTCTGCTTTGGTCCATCGGCGGTCTTGGTCGATAACGTGAAATCTGGCGCTTTGGTTCCAACGGCGAGTGGCATATGAGTCCTCCAGTTTAAGTTAAATATGGGAATTCCAGTATAAGATCGACATTTACGTGGTCAAAGAGAGAACGTGATTCGTTAAATCGTGAACCGTTGCATCGGCCCGTGCTTTCGATTCACAATTCACGGATCACGATTCACGAATCCCATGGAATTGTTCTGGTGGTTCTTCACGGTTGTGTTGTTCGCCGTTGGTCTTATCGGCACGGTGCTCCCAGTATTTCCAGGAACGACGATTATTCTTGCCGGCGCGGGCCTGCATCGGGTGATGCTTGGCCCGGAAAAAAGTATCGGTTGGCGGAGCATCGCCGTTCTTTTGCTCCTGACCATTGCAACGTATGCGCTCGATTTTCTGAGCGGTTACTTCGGCGCGAAATATTTCGGAGCAACAAAGTGGGGGATGTGGGGCGCTATCGTTGGCGCACTGATCGGCATCTTTTTCGGAATCATCGGATTGTTTATCGGGCCGGTGATTGGTGCGATCCTGGGAGAATTCATTGCTGGCAAGAGAATGGTCGACGCTGGCCGGGCAGGCTGGGGGAGTTTGATCGGAAATCTCGGTGGAACGATTGCCAAACTCGTAATCGGCCTCGTCATGATCACGATCTTCTTCATGACCGTGCCGCCACCCTTTTGAATGGGAGAGCAAGACTAGGAAATGAATAAGGAAAGCAGGAAGTCAGGAAATCAATTGATTGCCTGATCCGTCTCCTGATGGCCTCCAGATTTCTTGTTCCTGCTTTCATGTTTTCCTGATTGTGATAGTATGATCATCGATGGCAGATGATCGCTGGTGAGCCACGAGGCTCGCTGGAGGAAAGTCCGAACACCATACGGCGACATGCCGCGTAAAATACGCGGGCGCTGCAATTGTAAGATTGCGGTGACGGAAAGTGTCACAGAAAAGACACCGCCGGTTCTTTGGCAACAAAGTGCAGGCAAGGGTGAAAAGGCGAGGTAAGAGCTCACCGCTCGCGAAGCAATTCGCGAGGCACGAAAAACCCCATGCGGTGCAAGACAAAACAGAGGGAGGGCAGCCGGCCCGTTGATCCTCGGGTATCGTCGCATCACGCTGCGCGCAAGCGCAGCGGGCATTCGGAGAAATCCGGGTGAGATAAATGATCATCCGGTCGCCACGGCGACCCGACAGAATTCGGCTTACCGCCATCAAATATGAAGGGCGCTTTCGGAAACGAAGGCGCCCTTCGCTTTTTCAGGCCGCGGTTGGGCGGACGCTGGATTTTTTTCGCAACAGTGGCAGCACCTTTTCCACGAGCACGTCCGCGGTGATGCCATGTTTCTTTCGCAGGATCGGAACGGCGCCGTGCTCGATAAATTGATCGGGCCAACCGATGCGCACGACCGGCGTGTTGATCATTTGCGAGTGCAAATGTTCCATTACTGCGCAGCCAAAACCGTTGTGCAAAACGTGGTCTTCGATCGTGCAGACGACCTCCACGCTTCGCGCGAAGAATTCGAGAGTGCCGGTGTCCATGGGCTTGATCCAGCGTGGATTGATCAGCGCAACGGAAATCCCTTTTTCTTCGAGTTTGCGCGCCGCTTCCTGGGCTACTTCAAACATGTTGCCGAGGCCAAAAATCGCCACGTCGCGTCCGTGTTGCACGACTTCTGCTTTTCCGATCTCGAGAAGTTTGGGTTCCGGTTTGATTTGCGCGCCTGTTCCCGAACCTCGCGGGTAGCGGACGGCGATCGGACCAGCGTTGTAGTGCGCCATCGTCCAGAGCATATCGACGAACTCATCTTCGTCCTTTGGCTGCATGTGTACCCAGTTCGGGATGTGACGCAGATAACCGATGTCGAACAATCCATGATGTGTCGGGCCGTCGTCACCGCTTAATCCGGCGCGGTCCATGCAGAGCCTGACGTTTAGTTTTTGGATCGCCATGTCGTGGATCGCCATGTCGTAGGCGCGCTGAAAGAACGTGGAATAGATGGTGAGAAATGGCGTCAACCCTTGCGTCGCCAGCCCACACGCAAATAGCGCGGCGTGCTCTTCGGCGATGCCCACGTCGAAGTAACGGTTCGGATGCGCCTTGGCGAAATGCGAGAGGCCGGTCCCGCTCGGCATCGCCGCGGTGATCGCCACAAGCTTTTGGTTGTGCTCCGCGAATTTCGCCAGTGTCTTGCCGATGATCTCAGAATAGGTCGGCATCGGCGTCGGCGCGGTCTCGCCGCTTTCGATCTTGTATTTGCCAAGGCCGTGAAATTTGTCGGGCTGTTTAATGGCGGGATCGTAGCCTTTGCCTTTCTTGGTAAGAATGTGGAGCAGAACCGGCTCATCCTGCGTTTTCAGAAACTCAAAGGTGCGAATCAACAACGGGATATCGTGCCCATCGATCGGCCCGTAATACCGTAATCCTAACTCCTCGAAAATGACGCTCGGCACGATCAATCCCTTCACGCTTTCCTCGACCTTATGCGCGAACTCGACCGCAGTTTTGCCGGCAATGGCTCGGACGAAATCGCGCGCTTTGTCGTGCAAATGCGTAAACGTAGGACTCGTTGCGATGCTGTTTAGGTAGTTTGCGATCGCGCCAACGTTCTTCGCGATCGACCATTCGTTGTCGTTGAGCACCACGATAAAGCGCTTGGTGTGCGCTTTGACATTGTTGAGCGCTTCGTAGCTGATGCCGCAGGTAAACGCGGCGTCGCCCGCCACGACTACGATATTCTCGTTGCCTCCCTTCAAATCGCGGCCCACCGCCATGCCCAGCCCAGCGGAAAGCGCCGTCCCTGCGTGACCTGCGCCGTAGCAATCGTGCTCGCTTTCGGTTCGCAAAAGAAAACCATTGAGCCCGCCGTACTGTCGCATCGTGGAAAAACGATCCAGCCGACCGGTAAACATTTTGTGCACGTAACCCTGATGGCTCACGTCCATGACGAATCGGTCTCGCGGCGTATCGAAAACGCGATGCAGCGCGATGGTCAACTCGACTACCCCGAGATTCGGACCCAGATGTCCCCCGGTTTGCGAAAGGACCTTGATCAGCTCATCGCGCACTTCCTGCGCGAGCTGCGGCAAATCTTGCTCGCGCAGCGTTTTGATATCCGCAGGCGAACGGATCGCGTCGAGCAAGCGTTGGGGCGGAGCAGCCGACTCGGATGCCTCAGAAGAGTTTGATTTCATCATTTGTGTTTTCGGTTTCAGCACTTGCGTTGGCCGGTGCTGCGGGCTCCGGTGTTGCTTCAAAATCTTTAACCACGGCCTTGCCCGCGCTGTTGCGAGCAATGATTTCGATCTTTTGCTCGGCGTTGGCAAGCCGTTCCTGACAAATCTTTACCAAATTCATTCCTTCTTCATACCGCACGATCAGATCTTCCAGCGGCAGTTTGCCGGACTCCATCTGTTCGACAATTGCTTCGAGCCGATCCATTGCGCTCTCAAAATTGCGCTCTGTTTCGCGCTGCTTCGGTTTGCTGCTCACGGGCAAACTTCGAATTAAGCACAGCACTACGGCAGAGAAAAGGGTGACTTCTCCGGCGATTCAGACGTTCAACCGCGGATTACTGCTCGATACGCGGCTGCGTCTTTCAGTTGTTTGAGATCATCCGGATTGTCGATCTTGAGAACGAAAATCCAGCCCTGACCGTATGGTTCGCGGTTGATCAGGCCCGGATCGGCTTCCAGCGCTTTGTTTACTTCAACCACTGTTCCTTTCACCGGCGCGTAAATATCGCTCGCGGCTTTGACCGATTCCACAACGGCAATCGCTTCCTTTGCGTTCGCCTGCCGATCCATTTTAGGCAACTCGACGTAAACCACGTCGGTTAATTCCGATTGCGCGTGATCGGTGATGCCAACGCGGACCTTATCGCCTTCGCGACGAATCCATTCGTGCGTCTCGGTGTAAAGCAAATCTTCGGGAACGTTCATGATTTTTTGTAGAGCGGTTTCTTTTCGATGATGGCCGGAAATTTCTGCCCGCGAATCTCGATGTCGATCTGCGCTCCGATTTTCGTGTGCGGCGCGGACACGTATGCCATGCCAATGCCGTAATTCAAGCTCGGAGAAAGTGTGCCACTGGTTACTTCGCCGATGCGCTCGCCGTTCTCGAAAACCAAATAATGCGGTCGCGGCGGCGGCCCTTTTGCCTGCATTCGAAACGCCACCAGTTTTTCCGGCGAGCCATTTTCCTTCGTCTTGAGCAGAGCTTCCCGGCCAATGAACTTTGGCTTGGTTAGATCGACAAAGAAACCGAGACCGGCTTCGATCGGATTACGTTCCGGCGAGAGATCGGAACCGTTAAGCGGATAACAGACTTCGAGGCGCAAGGTGTCGCGTGCGCCGAGGCCGCACGGTTTGATTCCAAACGGTTCGCCTTTTTCAAGAACAGCGTTCCAAAACTTCACGGCATCTTTCGTGTGAAAGAAAACTTCCACGCCGTCCTCGCCCGTGTAACCGGTCCGAGCGACTGAAACCTTTGCTCCATCGAGCCCAAGATCGACAATGTGATTTCGGGCCGGAAGATCGACATCTTCGCCGAAGAGCGCGTGAAATAATTGCGCTACGCGCGGGCCTTGAATGGCGACTCCGCCAAAATCCGCGCTGCGATTCTTTAGATCGACATCGGTTGGTCGGTGTCGGTCCAGCCAGGCGAAGTCTTCATCCGTGCGTGCGGCATTCACCACGAGGAGAAACTCCCCTTTCTCGATCCGATAAACAATCAGATCATCAATGATTCCGCCGTCTTCACTGAGCAGAAAAGTGTATTGCCCCTGGCCAACTCCCAACTTGTCGGTGTTGTTTGTCAGCATCGTGTTCAACCATTTGCCAGCTGCCGGACCGCTGACGATCAATTGACCCATGTGCGAAATATCGAAGATCCCAACGTTGTTTCGCACGGCCTGATGTTCCCCGACGATGCTTGTGTATTGGACCGGCATGAGCCAGCCGCCGAACGGAATAATTTTCGCGCCGCGCCGGACATGTTCTTCGTACAGCGGCGTGGTTTTTTGCACGGTTTCGCTCACGCCGGCAAGCTAGGCGTCGACAAAAAGGAGCGCAAGCTTCCGGCTTGCAATCTGTTTTATTTCGCAAGTAAGACGCTTGCGCTACTCTTGCCCAAACATGGCTTGGTTAGATAAACTCGAACGCCGCCTTGGATTTCTTGCAGTCCCGGGATTGATGCGGATCGTCGTAGGCCTCACCGCGCTGGTGTTCATGCTGGTACGGCTGAATCCAGATTTTCGATTCGTGCTCGATCTGGATCCGGCGCGTGTCCTCCATGGGGAAGTCTGGCGGCTGGTCACATATATTTTTCTCCCGCAAACCGCCAGCTTTTTGTGGATCATCCTTTTTCTTTGGTTTCTCTGGTTTATTGGCGACGGACTCGAACAAGCGTGGGGAGCTTTTCGGCTCACGCTCTATTTTTTTTTCGGAGTGATCGGCACGACGGCCGCTGCATTTTTCTTCGGCGCGCGTTTTTCCAACTCAATGCTGTTCGCGTCGTTGTTTTACGCGTTTGCGCGATTTTATCCCGATCAGGTGATTTACATTTTGTTTATCCTGCCGGTGAAAATCAAATGGCTCGCCTGGGTTTCAGCCGCGTTTTTGTTGTTCGGATTTTTCATCAATTCGAATTCCTATCGCATGGCCCTGGTGGCGGCATTCGTCAATTATCTGATCTTCTTTGGCCCGGAGATCGTTTACGAAGCGCGGCACCGCGGTGAAGTCTCGGCGCGCCGCAAACGTTTTGCTCGCCAGTCTCGCAGCGAAGCCGAACCATTGCACAAATGTGCGGTTTGCGGAGCGACGGAATTAAGCGACCCGAATCTCGACTTCCGCGTCTCGCGTGACGGTGAAGAATATTGCATGGCGCATTTGCCGCGCGCCGAAAGTCCGGCGCGTTAGGTTGGGGCGGTTCACCCGAACCGCCCAGGCGAGCTGAGGGGAATCGCTCCTACCATCTTGACCAGTGAACTTCACAGCGGAGACTAACGCGATGACGGATAAAAATACGACGCTTGTCCCAGAGGAAGGCTGGCACTGTCTGCACCTTTTTTATCGGATCGAGTACGGACAATGGCAATTGCTCAATCGCGAAGAACAGAATGCTGCGAAAACGAGCCTCGCGTCGCTCGTGCAGGACGTGCGCGCAATGGAATCGACGCAACTGCTCACCCTGAGCATGGTCACGCCAAAGGCGGAGCTCGGCTTCATGCTGATCACACCGGACCTGCACAACGCAAACAAGATCGAGAAGCGACTCTTACTCTCGTTAGGCGTTGATGTGCTGGCCCCAGTCTACAGCTATCTCTCGTTGACCGAGGAAAGCGAGTACATCACGACGGACGAAGAGTACGCGGAGACGCTGGCAACGGAACAAAACCTCAAGCCCGACTCGGAGAAATTCGCCGAGGCAATGTATTCATTCCGCGACCGAATGAAACATTACCGGCAGGAGCGCGTCTATCCCACACTGCCCGATTGGCCGGTGGTTTGCTTTTATAATATGAGCAAGCGCCGCGGGGAGGAACGAAATTGGTACGCGCTCCCGTATGACGAGCGTCGCAAACTCATGAAAGGGCACGCCGCCGTCGGACGCGAATTCGCCGGCAAAGTGAAACAGCTCATCACCGGTTCAACGGGTCTGGACGACGCGGAGTGGGGTGTGACGCTGTTTGCGCGCGACACATTTCAGATTAAGGCGATCGTTTACAAAATGCGTTTCGATCCGGTGAGCGCTGAGTATGCGGATTTCGGTGAATTCTACATCGGCATTCAACTGCCGCTCGACGAATTGTTCCGACGATTACAACTTTGACAACTGTAGCGGCGCTCTGTGAGCGTCGAGATCTCAACGGGATGGGTGACAGAGCGGTCTATTGTGCACGCCTGGAAAGCGTGTGTGCCGAAAGGCACCCGGGGTTCGAATCCCCGCCCATCCGCACGTTATCTATCGCGTCGATCCAGGACTTGAAGTTCCTGCCGTAATTTGACCATGTTGCCGTGAGGTAGGATGCCGCGAAAGTTCACACCTGGATAAATCATACAATCGCGACCGATGACCGAGCCCGGGTTAATCACGGCGTTGCAACCGATTTCCGTCCGATCGCCGACGATCGCCCCGAATTTTCGGAGTCCGGTTGCGATCTCGCCGTCGGGTGTAGTGACAGCGATTTCGCCATGATCGAGCTTCACGTTCGAGAGAATGACGCCCGCGCCGAGATGAGCGTGGTGCCCGAGGATCGAATCGCCCACATAATTAAAATGCGGCACCTGCGCTTCGTCGAAGAGAATGCAATTCTTGAATTCGCAGGAGTTCCCCATCACCACACCATTGCCGGCGATTACGTTCTCGCGCACGTAACAGCCACTGCGAATCTGACAATTTTCGCCGATCCAAGCCGGACCTTTCAACACTGCACCTTGCTCGACGATCGTGCCACGTCCGATGAAGACATGATTGCTGACGAAAGGTTTTCCCAATAGTTCGCCGAGCACTCCGGGCTTCAAGCGAAATTGCAAGTAACTCGCAATCTGTTTGAGCGCGTCCCAGACATAATTCTGGCTCTCGAACAACTTTGGATGGGCCGTGTGTTCAAGGTTAAGAAATTCGGAAGGTGCGAACATAATTGTTAGCGCTATCAGATCACACCTTGACATGTGGCGCGAGCTTCTGCCCGTCTTTCGTGTCGCGCGTTTCCCAGCCGAGCTCCAAAATCCGATCGCGCAATTCGTCGCTGCGTTTCCAATTTTTTTCCCGCCGCGCGTTTTCGCGCTGCTCTGCTAATTGCGCAACATCCGCTGGCAACACGACGGCGGTTTCTATCTCAAGAGCGAGCACGCTATTGACGCGCTCCCACCAATTTAGCCATGCCTTGGCCGATGCGGCGTCCAATTCGCCTCGATCCATCGCGCGGTTCGTTTCCCGAATTGATTCGAACAAAAATCCAAGCGCTGCGGAAATATTCAGGTCGTCATCGAGCGCTTCTTCAAATTGCTGACCGAGTTCCAGGTCGACGTTTTTGTTGTCGATCTTGTCGCCGGCAGTTTCGCGCAGCCGCACCAGCCATTCATCAATGCGGGCGAGTGCTTGTCGCGCTTCCTCCATCCCTTCCCACGTAAAATTAAGCGGCGCGCGATAATGCACGCGCATGAGCGCGTAGCGAATGTCGCGGCCGGTGTATCCCTTCTTTAGAAGATCGGGCAGCGTGTAAAAATTGCCGAGCGATTTGGACATTTTTTGTCCATCGACCAGCAAATGCGCGCAATGCAGCCAGTAACGCACGAATTTTTTACCGGTGACGCCTTCACTCTGTGCGATCTCCGCTTCGTGATGCGGAAAAATGTTATCGACGCCACCGCAGTGAATATCGATCTGATCGCCGAGTAACGCGGTCGCCATCGCGCTGCATTCGATGTGCCAACCCGGGCGGCCGCGGCCCCATGGGCTTTCCCAGGCCACGTCGCCGTCTTCTTCATCCCACGCTTTCCAAAGCGCGAAATCCCCGATGTGTTCCTTGTCGTATTCGTCGTGCTTCACGCGTCCGGTTGATTGCAACTGGGTGAGATCGAAATGCGCAAGCTTTCCGTAATCTGGAAATTTGTTGATGCGAAAATAAACTGACTTGTCCTCGGCTTGATATGCAAGCCCGCGCGAGACGAGCGTGTTGATCATCTCGATCATCCGATCGATGTAGCGCTGATCCGTAGCGGAAGGGAATTCATCCGCGCGTTTGATTCGTAGTGTTTCGATATCCTCGAAGAACGCCTGCTTGAATTGCTCAGTAAATTTCTGGAGCGCAATTTTTGCTTCGCGTGCGCCACGGATCGTTTTGTCATCCACGTCAGTGATGTTCATGACGCGATGCACTTTGTAGCCGCGCAGTTCGAGATGTCTTTGGAGCAAGTCCTCGAAGATATACGCGCGAAAATTTCCGATGTGCGCCCGGCTGTAAACAGTCGGCCCGCACGTGTAGATGTCGAGCTTGCGCGAAGCCGGATCGCGCGGCTCGAAATCCTCGAGCTGGCGTGAGTAGGTGTTAAAAAAACGGAGAGACATATTCTTCATTCAGTGTCATCCCGAGTGGCAGCGAGGGACTTCACAGAAGAATGGCGCGCTTTCTTGTGTCGGAAAATCGGGCCTGCGATTGAGAGATGGTTCGCTCCGCTCACCATGACCTTCAATGCGCACAGCTACAACAACAGATCATTCTTGCTCCACAGTGGCAATGGCCATCGCGGCGATTCCTTCGCCGCGACCAATCGCACCGAGGCTTTCGTTTGTTGTGGCTTTTACGCTGACATTGGACTCGGAGAGGCTGATCGCTTGCGCGATTTTCTTTCGCATCGCCGGAACGTGCGGCGCAAGTTTCGGCGCCTCGGCGATAACGGTTGCATCGATATTGATCACGCGCGCCTTTTTATCGGCAAGCAATTTGGTTACGCGCCGCAAAATTTCCAGGCTGCTCATGTCGCGGAATGCTTCGTCGGTGTTTGGGAAATGTTGACCGATGTCGCCCGCGCCGATCGCGCCCAGCAGCGCGTCCGCGATCGCGTGCGAGAGAACATCGGCATCGGAATGTCCTGCGAGTCCATGCGAATGCGCGATCTCAACACCGCCAAGGATCATTTTTCGTCCTTCCACAAGACGATGCACGTCATAGCCGATTCCACATCGAATCATCGGATCAGAGTTTTAAATCGATCAGGCCGTTGGAGGCGACAACGCTGTATTTGTCTTTCATGTCCTCACGCGGACGAAGGTCAACAATTCCGCCCGCAGTTTCAATTAAGAGCCAACCAGCGGCGATGTCCCAAAGGCTGATTCCCTGTTCGATGTAAGCGTCAAACCGTCCACAAGCGACATAGGCCATATCGAGCGCAGCGCTGCCGAGCAAGCGGCATTTGCGCGCGCGATGAATCATCCGTTGCAAGACGGGAAGACCGGCTTCGATCGTGGTCCCGGTTTTGGAAAGTCCGACCGAGATCACCGCTTCAGCCAGGTCCGCGCGATCGCTCACGTGAAAAATCTCCCCATTCAATTTCGGCGCTTCCCCTTTCTGTCCTCTCCACATTTCCTCACGGATGGGATCGTAGGTGACGCCAACCATGATCTCGCCCCTGAAACGCAAAGCGATCGAAACGCAAAAATGGGGGATGCCATAAAAATAATTCACGGTGCCATCGAGTGGATCGACGACCCATTGATGCTCGCTTGATTGATCGCCGACGATTCCCTCTTCGCCGTAGAGTGCGTGCTCGGGAAATTCTTCCAGAAGCAATTTCGTAATTAATTCCTGTGCCTGAACGTCAATCTCCAGTTTGATATCATGCGCAAGGGCGGAATTGACACGCTGCGGGTGTTGAAAACTTTTACGCAGCAGCTCGCCCGCGGCGCGCGCAGCGTTGTCCGCCGCGTCGAGGTAACGCTTCATGATCAGACTACCTCGCACAAAGGACGCAGAGTGCACAACGGAAATCCAGATGCAGATACAATATCGATATCGTCATTTGTGTTTCTTTTATTAGCACCGGGCTTCAAGCCCGGTGCATCCAAACGGGAGATCAAGCCGCGACAGAAAAAAACCGGGAGGAAAATAAATTCTCCTCCCGGGTTGAAGTTAGGGATTGTGATCCCGAAAGCTTTCGGGATCGTGATCAAGCGTCGGGCCTTAATGCCTCTTTTTCTTCGCTGATTTTTTCTTTGCTGCTTTCTTTTTCTTTGCCATCGACTATTCCCCCCTTTCAATCCGCAACGTGCGGAGATGTGTGAAGAGTTGGGAATGACTTCACTTTCACGTGTTCAGTAATCATCACATTTTTTTTGTCAAACAGTTTTCTCGCAGATCTGAAAATATTTTCACGAGCTCACGCGCGATAATTTTTTTTGGTGCGCGCGAAATTTTTTTGATTCCACCATTTCGGACCAAGACTGTTACTTCATTTTCGTCGCTTTCCATTCCCGAGTCGACGCTGCTCACATCGTTTGCCACGATGATGTCGCAATTTTTCGTGCGCAGTTTTTTCGC
>QHOD01000197.1 GCA_003218615.1 Verrucomicrobiota bacterium | reverse complement strand
CGATCGCAACCAAAGGAAATTTCGACCCCGCCTGTGCGATTCGCACGGCCGTTCTCTGATCCACGGTTGGGTAAGCCATCTCAGGAGCGAAACTCTCAGCCAAAGAAGCTGCGTTGGATCGCAAACGAATCTCCCTCGCGCCTGGATAACACCAGGTTCCGGTCTCATCACAGCGCAACCGCAGCGTGTCATCTGTGATGAGCGCGGCGCCGGCTCTGCAACAAAGGGCCGCCAGTGTCGATTTTCCTGTTCCAGAGTTTCCGACAAACGCAACGGCTTTCCCGCTTCGCCCCACGGCGCTCGCATGCAAAACACATTCACCCGCAGCCATGAGCAGACATGCACTGACAGCTCCAGCGAGTAACAGCGAAGCGATTCCGTGGTTGGAGCGTGGATCTATCCAGACTTCAATCCTTCGTTCGACCGGGAATATTCGAAAATCGCAAGTGGAGTAAACTCGGAAGACTTGGAAAGCTCCGGACTCGGTGAGAGCATATCCCAATCCGCCGTCAAACCTTCTCTCCATCAGGATCTGACCATCGACGGGTTGGTCTCCGACGGTGGAAAGGCCGCCACACGAGACCACCCAATCGCAAGGCGAATTGTCCGGGACCACCGGAGCGTCCAGCTCAAGTTCCGAACAAAACCTCAAACCGTGCAACTCATAGGTCCGCATCATCCTACGGAAGCGGCCAGGCACACTCGGGAATGCCTCCTGCCCTTTGGGCATCCTCCTTCATGATTCTACAATGACCAGTTGCGCTTCCGCGAGTTGCTGCAGGAGAGCAAGCAGATCTCGCTCGCAAACCTCGGGCTGAACAGTGTATTCCTTGATAAGTTCCTCGTAAATCCGCCTGACCTTTCGCGGCTCCTGAATGAGTTTCCACACACTGGTTCCCACCGGATTTAAATTGAAATAAATGCCATTGGCCATCTGCAATCCGATGGTCTCCCCGTCGAGATCGGTCGTCACCTGGTCGTTTCCCGCCACAACGATCGAATCCATTGTCACTGTAGCTCTCATCTCGATTTTGTTGGGCACGTAATCAGGTCATTCTCTGGCTTATCTATCCCGCATCACCTGCCCGAATCAAATTCTTCCACGAAATGTGGAAGCGTGGCAATCTCGTCGTTACAGTTTCTATTACGGCAGCTCTTGTTTGAGTTGTTCGACCGGCTCGAAGAGGTCGCCAAGTTTTTCGACGCGGGCGAAGGCTTTGTCGGGGGAAAATTTCACATCTTTGGAATGTTCAACCTGTCTTTCCGACCAGCTTGCCAAACGGATTGACAATCTTTAGGTCGCGGACGGTCTGACCGTCCTGTAAATCTTCCGAATAAAGTGTGCTGCATCCCGCTTCAAGCGCAGCTGCGATGATGAGAGCATCGTAAAAGGAATAGCCGAGGTTCGCGC
This sequence comes from Verrucomicrobiota bacterium, assembly GCA_003218615.1. Classification (GTDB taxonomy): domain Bacteria; phylum Verrucomicrobiota; class Verrucomicrobiia; order Chthoniobacterales; family UBA10450; genus Udaeobacter. The sequence goes on along the minus strand of QHOD01000197.1, from coordinate 3,715 downwards.
GCAGATCGAGCGCTTCGCGGTAAAGCGCAATCGTCGGGAAGGCTTCACACAATGGAGACAACACCGCATCGAGATAAGCGCGGCTCTCGTTGCGATTCATTGGTCGAGCGAACTTCGTCGTGGAAATATTCAGGAATTCCTGCACGACTTGCGTGCTGATGATCCCGACATGGTCGTCGAGAGCCTGGCCGACCAGACTCTCCGCGCGCGCCTGTTTGCGCCGATCCCGCCGATCGAAGCAATAGACGAACACGTTTGTATCGAGGAAGTATCTAGCGGGCATTCAACTCCTCGCGAGAAAACTTCCGGCCAGCGGAAACATGTTTTAGCTTCCGGCTCAGGTCGCGATATCGCGCGACACGTGCCTCCTTCCCGACGTAAGCAGCGAGCCATTCTCGAAATGCGGCATTGAGCGTCTTTCTTTCCCGATGAGCTCGATGTCGAGCTTGGGCGATGAGTCGGTCTTCAGCGCTAAGAGTAACATTTTTCATCATAACACTATTTTCGTGTGCACTGATTCTGTGTAAATGTCAAGAACTAGCGAAACCCCTGGTTGCTGTGACCGCGCTCGCGAGGGTGTTCGACGTGACAAGATCGACATGTTCGCCTTCGAGATATTCGGCCAGCACGCGGGAAAGCTTCTTGCTTTCATCGTAAGTGACTGAGGTATTCAGGGGTACGTAGACTTGCAGACCTTTTGAGCCGCTCGTTTTCGCGAAAGATTTCGATCTCATAGACATCTGTTCAGGGTGCGAGCATTCGTCATTCATGCTTCGTCATTTCTCGTCGCCTTTCGTGCTTTCCGGATTCAATTTTCCGCTTTTTTCTTTTCATCGTTGCAACTGTTCCCTCCCATCGACTGGTTCCCCAACAGATTCCCAGGTAAACTGCGGCGTAAAGCTGTAGCGAAGGGATCTGGAACGGAAAATCGACCAGGGCATGAAGCGCAATTCCGAAGAGAGCCAGCAGAATTACGGGCAGGAACAGCCGATATCGCGGACGCCACTCGAGTCCTTTTTCCGGCATTCGAAAATTTCTGATTGCGACCACGATTCCGCCAAAGAAAAGCAGGCCCCAAAACACGCCGCCGAGCCAGCCCCATTCAAGAAGTGTCTGGAGATAATCTTCGTGGAGGAAACGCCAGATGCCCTCAATATCCGATCCAAGACCGGCGGTATAATATGGAAAGATCACGCGAAACGTGCCCGGGCCGAATCCGAAGAAGCTTGCATTGCCCAGCGCCCGAAAGCCTGCACGGTATGCCAGCCAGCGGGCATCGGCCGGCAACGTTGAGCTCAATTCACTCCAACGCTGGAGTGACTGCTCGAGATGACTCGCGCGCGCGATCGCAAAAAGCGCGAAAACCACCAGCAGAGAGCCGAGAAGCAACGGTTTGTATTCTATCCGAAGCGTTCGGTATTTTCGCAAGCCGGCTCGGACAAGACCAATCATGAACAACAGAATCAAAATCACGCCCACCAACTGCGACATCCGCGACGTGTTTGCGGCGACGGCTCCAACAACCAGGAGCGCGAGAGTCAATGAAACGGCTTTGACGGCTGGCTTGCTCCGTCGCGTCAGCACCCAGACTGTCAGCCCGAACGCCGGCGGCAGGACAAGATTGAGGTATGCGCCGGCGTTGGCGTGATAAAAGTAAGTCGCGAAAAAAGTCTCATAGGGACCACGGGGGCCGGGCGGGCCCCAAAAAATCATCGGAGCGCCGCTTGCTTTTTGGACTAGACCCAGAAGGGCAATTGATCCCCCCGTGAATGCGATCGTCCACCAAAGCCGGAGCAACCACACCGGATTCCGCACAAGATCGATGGTCAAAAAAATCACACCAATCAACAGAGTCGCTCGCAGCATCCAGGCAGCGCTGATGGCCGCATCGACTGAGCCCGGCGCGGACGGGAGAATGTTTTGTCGCGAAATGAAAAGGAAGAAATCGGAATCGTAAATCGAGCGAGCATTCAGCGTTATTGCCCATCCGAAAACAAGGAGAGCCGGGGCGATGATCGCCAAGGCGAGCGGTACGCGTGTCCGGTGCTTCCGGTCGTTGCCCGGAGCGTGATGTCGCGAGATTCCAGGCAGCAGGCTCGCCAGCCACAGCACAAGCGCCGTCCCGAGGATCGCGTTCAAGATTGCGATCGCATCCGCGCTTGTGCATCCGTAATCCCACGGCGCGAAGATGAGCGCGGCCAGGAGTATCCAGCGCGATGCGTGGCGGAGCAAATTCATCAGCAGAAATTTGTTATCCGTTATCCGTTATCCGTTATTAGTCGACTACCGTCCCGGCTTTATGCGCCCGTTTCAAGTAACTCATATATCCATTTAATAGCTTAATCGCTTGGGCAACGAGTTCTCTTCCGCGACCAAGAAGTTCGGCCGAGAAGAAATTTTCGTCATGCCCTGTGATCAAATGATCGAGGACTTCCCAGCACGAACCTCGCGCGTTGCTACAGAACTTCGCATTGTCCAAATAATGAAACCGACCGTATCCCTCAGCAATGTTTGCCGTGGTTGAACGTGCAGCCCGCAACAATTGATCGCCTAATCGATAGCGTTCGTCTTTCGGCAAAACAGGAATAACCGATTTAGCGACAAACAATCGCAGGGTTCGGCACTGCTTCCAACCTTCCAAGTCCTCAAAAGTTCTGAACGGAGCTCGTTCAACTGGATTCATCCGGCCAGCGTATCAGTGAGGCCACTTGCAAACAATCGCCGCTCGCTTGGCGCTTCGCGGTTCGTAATTATCAGTTCCCCGGTTCGCCAATAACTCTTAACCAATAACTCGCTGAGGTTTGCTCAGCGTCCCTTGCTGAACAGCATCACGTGCACGGTCTTGAGCGCGATCATCGCGTCGAGCTTGAGGGAATAATGACGAATATAATAAAGATCGTACTTCAGTTTCTCGATCGCATCTGCGTCGCTTTCGCCGTAGGGATAATTCACCTGCGCCCAGCCGGTGATTCCCGGTTTGACCAAATGCCGGAAATGATAAAAGGGAATTTTCTTCTCGTAGCACTCGACACATTTATCCCATTCCGCGCGCGGCCCGATCAAACTCATATCTCCCTTAAGCACGTTCCAAAACTGGGGCAGCTCATCCAGCCGCAGCTTGCGCAACCATCGGCCGACCCGCGTGATTCTTGGATCGCCCTCGCGCGTATAAATGTCGTCCAAGTTTGGGCCATCGCGAGAAACCATGGTGCGAAATTTATGGATGGTGAAGATCGAATTTTCTCTGCCCACGCGGGACTGCGAAAAAAGCACCGGACGTCCGCTTCCCACCCGGACAATCAGCGCGACGATTGCCATAAGAGGGGCGCAGATCGCCAGCGCGGCAGAAGCGAATGCGATGTCGCACAATCGTTTGAGGTAATAATAGGGTGATATCTGTGCCAGTTGGAAGCCGGTCTGCAACGGCCAGACCGGATCGATTGCTTCCAGAGGCACATAGCGCCAGTGCGTTTCGTAGAATGACTCCAGCGTGTAAACTCGAGTTCGCTGGAACTGGGTGCGAACGAGCTTCTCCAATAATCTCGTGTCAAGCTCCTTCACGCCCTTGGCGAGGATAATTCCGCTGTACCGCTCACTCAGATTTTGGAGGCGAGCGGCGACGCCGCCTTCTACGATCGGTGAGCCTTCGCCCGCGATCGGTTTACCAATGCGTTCGACTGCTGTATCGACGAAATGGAGCAGTTGGCGGTTTGGT
>QHOD01000196.1 GCA_003218615.1 Verrucomicrobiota bacterium | reverse complement strand
ATCAGCGGCCAGCGATCGGTGAAGGGCTGGTATTCCGGCACATCGATTGATTCGCAGGACACGCTCCAGTTCAGCGCGTTCGCCGGCGTGGAATCCATGAACGAAGTTTTCCCGTTGGAACGAGTCACCGAAGCTTACGAACGCATGATGAGCGGCAAAGCGCGGTTCCGTGTCGTCCTCAAGATCGCCTCGGAAAATTGATCCGCCTTCGCGAACGCTACGGCGCGATGGATTCGCCTTTACCGGCCCGGCTCGCCAACAGAGCTATTTGTAAAAAGTTTTCGGCTCCGGTCCGGCAATAATTCTTACAAAGCGCGGATCTTTCCGCAGCGGGTCCCATTCCCAGCGCGTGCGCAAGTCGGAAAGGGTGATGGATTCGTCGGCGTAGTCGACTGCAAACGGAGTTGTGAGCAAACGCTCAATTGCTGAAACGGCTTTGTCGGTTTCGCCGGTGCGCGCAAAAACCAAAGCCTGAAAGTCCTGGACGACGGCGCCTTCGATTACGTCCTGTGAAATTGGTTTTAATTCGACCGCGCGTTGCGTTTCGCGTAGAGCGTCTTCTTTCCTTCCCATAAAGGCGTAGAACAATCCAAGCTGCGCGTGCTGTGTTGCAGCCTGAGGACTGTCGCTCACAGTTTTTTCGATTGCGGGTCGCGCGGCTTCAAAGTTCTTTTGCGCACTCGCATTGTCCCCGCGGACAAGATCGATGCATGCTTGCAGATAACTTTTTGGAAGCGGCACGCCCGGCTGCGAAGTGATTGTTTCCAAACGACAGGCTGCGAGCGCTCGTTCCGCAGCGGCCGGATCGCGGTCCATCAAACTTACATCCCATCGCGCGAAGGTGACGATTCCATCGGGATCAAGGTTGGCGGGAATGCTCTCCAATGCGGCCTTGATCGGCGCAGTACTTCCTTTCCAGAAGAACTCCGTGTAACCGCGCTGGATTTTCACGTTGACTGAGTCAGGTGCGAGCTCCAACACGCGATCGAGTCCGCGCAGCGCATTCTGCCAATCGCGCAATCCGAAATAAGTTTGCGACGAATCGTAGAGCGTGATCTGGTTGCGCGGATCAATCGCCAACGCATGTTCGTAAGCAGCGATCGCCTCGGCCCAACGGCCTCGCCGTCTCTGGACGGCAGCTATGTAGAGGCCGACGTCGCCATCGTTCGGAAGCGCCTGTGTCGCGAGGTCAAGCTCACGCAGTGCTCCTTCATAATCCGCTTCCTCATAATACAAATATAATCCCAGGGCGAGATGTCCTTCGCCCAAGTTTGGTTGCAGGCGCAAAGATTCCATCGCTTCTGTGCGTGCCTTTTGCCGGTTCGCTTCGGTCGGCTCGAACCAGTGATAGATTTGGCTTGTGACAGCGGAGAGTCGCGCATGCGCGAGCGCAAAGTTGGGATCGAGGGCGATGGCCTGCTGATAAAGTTCCGCCGCACTACGGAAATCCTGGAGAAAGTTATCGGGACGCGTTTGATATTGGCGCGCCCGCAAATAAAGCACGTAAGCGTCGGCGTTTTCGGTCGGTTTGGTTTCAACGCGCGCTTTTTCCTGCGGCGAAAGCGTTGCGCTCAGGGAATCAGCAATTTTCTTGGCCACTTCGCCTTCAACACTGAAAATATCGGTTAATTGGCGATCGTAACTTTGCGCCCAAAGATGCGCGTCCGTTTCAGCCTGGATGAGCTGAACATTAATATGCACGCGGTCGCCTGATTTTTGAACGCTGCCCTCGAGAACGTTGGCCACACGCAATTCGCGCGCGATCTCCGGCAGATTTTCCGGCGCGCTTTTGTAACGCGCCGTCGACGTGCGCGAGATGACTCGCAGCCCGCTGATTTTTGAAAGCGTGGTGATAATTTCGTCCTGAATGCCCTGTGCGAAGAATGCGTTCTCCTTGTCCGAACTCAGATTCTCGAACGGGAGAACGGCGATGCTTTTGTCAAGAACAGGAATGGCGGCGGGCGGGAGTGTACTGGAAGCGGACTTTGCAGATTTCGGCGCATTTTGATGCAAAAACAACCAGATTCCTCCAGCCAGAAGCAAGGCAACCAAAACCGGCGCTGCGATCAACCAGGAGTTCAAACGCCGAGAGGTAGCTCTAAGTTTCGCTGTCCCCGGCACGTCTTGTTGCCTCTGAATCGCGCTGAATTTTTCCGGAAACGCAGGGTTCCCAACTTCATCGGTATAAAGGTTTACGACCGAGACGGTGACGTCGTGCTTCACCTTACATTCGCCGAGATCATGTAAATATCGTTGCCACTGGCGATACTGAGCAAGATCGTCGGCAACGCGTTTCGAGAGCAGAATATGGCCTGCATCCCCACAGTCCATCACCCGCTGCGCCATGTTAATTCCACCGCCAGCGACGTTTGATCTGTCGTTTACGTCAGTGACGCCGCTGACCGGTCCGCTGTGAATACCCATTCGAACGCGGAGATCGGGACGACTTTTCAACGCTTTGCCGATCTCCAACGCGCACTCGACAGGAGCGTCGAGCGCGGTAGAGAAGATCAACGCCATGCCGTCGCCGGTCGGGATCCGCGTGAGTTTCTCCGCCGCTTCGGCGCTCTGAAACACGGATGTGCCGCGGACAATCTGGTTTAACTCCTGAAGGGACTCGCGCTGCTCGTTGATCAGAAGCTTGGAGTAATCGACGATGTCGATGAAGAGGACATGCGCAATTTCGAGTCGAACGTCTGATTCAGTGGACATTGATTTCAGCGCGCAAACTGTGCCGAACTTCTTCCGCAAAGCAACTGTTTAGGCGTGATAGCGGTCGCTGCGAAGCGAACTCAGGCATTGCTTGCAGCATTTCGCCGACACCGGCAAGCACGCGCGTCATACCCAAGGCGAGTACGATGGAGATGAGGACGGAGAGGTAGTCGAATGCATTCATCGGCTAAGACACGTTGGCCACGAATCTGTCCGCAGGTGGATTTGATGTGAGAGGTTCAATGATTGAAGTAAGCATGAATCTACAGGCGAACTCAAAACGAAATCTCGCAACGACGTTGTGAATCTCGGCGCCGGGCATAACGATCTGGTGGCGGCGACTTGCCGGCCGCACGCGCGCTGACATAGCCGACCGCGAATTACAAATAGGAAGCCGCTCAGTGGAAACCCGGCCATGAAAAGAACAACGCTGCATCTCGTCGTCGTCCTGTTCTTTCTGGGCTCGGCGCGCGCCGATCAAACGGTCCGATCGTTGCAGCAAGCTCTCAAAGATCAAGGTTTTTACTATGGCAACGTTACTGGTGAAAAGAGCGCCGAGACTACTGCCGCGGTTCGGCGTTACCAAATTCGCAACGGCTTGCAAATCAATGGCGAGATTAATCCGGAAACACTTCGCTCGCTTAATGTGAGTTCGAATTCAGCCTCACCGCCTCCGGTCACCTCTACCTCTCGCATAACTCAACCAACCGACTCCGGTCGTAATGACGGGGCACGGCCTCTGTTGAATTCATCACCCGGTTCTTTTAGCGAACTTGAAAGACGGGCCGAGGGAGACGGAGTTCCCGTTGGCACGCCGTATGAATTAGCGCCGGCTGAGATGCACACGCGCATTGTGGCGGAAGTGCAGCGTCAGTTGTGGAGCCTCGGATATTATCGAGGCAGGATTCACGGCAGATACGGGCGTCGCACAGTGTCGGCAGTGCGCACGTTCCAATCGCGCTCGGGAATTTGGCCGACCGGCCAGCTGGACGCGAAGACGCTCGACGCTCTCGGGTTGCCTGCTGAGGACGTGGCGTATTTGGACTCAATGCGTCAGTCCGATGGGAGCAGAGGATGGGTGGACAAAAACTTCAAACATGGAAAGTCGAAAGCGAAGTGGAAGAAGCATCATCGGGGCGGTGATGAATACGCTGACGAGCATGACGACGAGAATGGTGACGGCCATGGAGATTAGTCCAAGCAGTGGGATTCGTTTCTGCAGAGATTAGAGAACGAGCGCCTTACTTCGGCGCGAGCGACGCGCCGATTTTTTCGACGCGCGGATCGCCGACCAACCGCGCATTCACGCGCCCTTTTCCAGATGCGGGACCAACCGATGCAGTGGTTGTCGGTTTGATGTGGCGCGACGCTTCGGTTAAGTGCGTTGTGCACGCATGAGATCATCTTACGA
>QHOD01000195.1 GCA_003218615.1 Verrucomicrobiota bacterium | reverse complement strand
TGATTGTTCGTCTTGTTCGGCCATAAATTTACTTCTTCTCAGTCTCCTTCGCGCGCTGCGCCAGAGCTGTTTGAATTCGCGCCACATCGCGCCGCAGCAAACGCAACCTGCTTGGCTGTTCGAGCTGGCCGCTCTGCTGTTGCAAACGCAGATGCAAGCTTTCCTGCCGCAAGTCGCGTCTCTTGGTCAGCAACTCGTCCGTGCTCAACTCGGTGATTTCCTTCATCTTCATGGTTCGTCAGGCAGCCACAACATGGTGCCGGCTTAGAAATTTCGTCCGCACCGGCAGTTTGTCCGCCGCCAGTCTGAGAGACTCTCGCGCGACCGATTCCGGCACGCCGTCGAGCTCAAACAAGATGTTGCCCGGGCGCACGGTGGCAACCCAGTATTCAGGTTGCCCTTTGCCTTTCCCCATGCGGGTTTCCGGCGGACGGCCTGTGACTGATTTATCGGGGAAGATGCGGATCCACAGTTTGCCTTTGCGCTTCATGTTACGGGTGAGGGCCACACGCGCCGCTTCCAGTTGCGTGTTGGTGATCCAGGCGCGTTCCAGCGTCTGCAGACCAAACTCACCAAAGTCGATTCTGAGGTTGCGCGAAGCTGTCCCCTTGCGACTTCCTCGCTGGGATTTGCGATACTTCACACGTTTCGGCATCAATGGCATGGCAATTTCTCCTTAAACCTGCTCAGGGACTGCCAACGGTGGCGGTGGCGGCACTGGCGCGGCCGATTGGGCCGGCGCCTCTTCCTTTTTACAAATCCAACATTTCACTCCGATCTTACCGTACACCGTGTTCGCTTCGGCGAATCCGTAGTCGATCGCCGTCCGCAGCGTATGCAGAGGGACTTTTCCTTCCCGATACCATTCCGAGCGCGAGATCTCCGCGCCATTGAGACGCCCCGAACAACGCAGGCGAATTCCTTCCGCGCCAAAATCCATCGCCGTCTGCACGGCCTTTTTCATCGCCCGGCGATAAGCAATGCGGCGTTCAATCTGCAACGCAACATTTTCCGCGACCAGTTGAGCATCGAGCTCGGGCGATTTGATTTCCTGAATGTCGATCTTGATTTGCTTGCCTTGCGCCATTTTTGAGATCTCTTCGGTCATCTTCTCGATCTCCGCGCCTTTGCGCCCGATAACGATGCCGGGACGCGCCGTGAAAATCGTGACGCGAATACTGTTCCACGCCCGCTCGATCACAATTTTCGAGACGGCGGCGAACTGCAGCTTTTTCTTCACATAATTACGAATCTTCAGATCGCTATGCAAAAACGCCGGCAACTCCTGCGGCGAGGCATACCAGCGCGAGCGCCAGTCGCGATTCACCCCGAGGCGAAATCCAATTGGATTAACTTTTTGTCCCATAAATTACTTTTTCGCTTTCTTTCCCGTTGACTTTTTTGCCTTCGGCGTCTTTTCCGTCACGCTTGTCGGTTTTTCGCCTGATTCTCCGGTTGTTGCCGGCTTTCGCGACTCCTTCTTTTCCTGTTCTCGTTTCTTTTTCCTCGTTTCCCGCGTTTCAACCTCGACTTCATCGCTTAGCACGATGCGAATGTGACTGGTGCGCTTCAAAATCCGGCTGGCGCTGCCGCGTGCGCGCGGCATGATCCGCTTCAACGTTGGGCCTTCGCCGACAATCGCTTCCTTCACCACCAACCCGTCCGGTTTCAGGTTCGCGTTGTTCTCCGCGTTGGCGATTGCGCTCTTCAGCGTTTTGCCAATCAGAAATGCGGCTTTCTTCGGCGTGAACGCGAGCACGTCCAGCGCAGCCGAAACCGGCAAACCCTGGATCTCACGCGTGACTTCGCGCACCTTGAACGGCGAAATCCGCGCATACTTATATATCGATCTTACTTCCATTTATTTTAAACTCACACTGGGTTGCGCATCCACCTGGAGGCGATCCCCTACTCTTATTTTTTCCTTCGCCGAATCCATTTCTTGAATCACAGCGCCGCAAATTTTCTGACGCACATCGACCACCCGCAATGTCGCGATCTTCCGGTCTTCGCGCATTACGCGCATTGGCATACCGATTTTCACACCTTGTTTTTCGCCAAGGTTGCCGACCACGAACGACCATTCGTCTTTGACGCTGATCACACTCCCACCCATCAAGCTCGGCTGCGGAACATCCGGCGCGCTGGCCGATCTTGTCACGAGATCGTTTGTGCTGCGCAATTGCGTTTCCACATCCATCCGCGCTTGGGCATCGCCACCCTGCGACGTTTGCAGGTAACGCAACATCGCCTCGTTCAGCCGCAGCATCTGATCGCGATACTCATCGCGCTCCTTCTGCGCCAGCTGAAGATCGCTCACCGCCGCCAGCAAACGCTGCTCCAGCTTGGCGCGATCCTTGTTCGCTGAAGCCAGACCCAGCGCTTCCATACGCAATTCCAAATCGGAATACTTGCGGCGAAACAATTCCGCTTCTGCGTTGGATTCGGCAAGACTGCTCGTCAACGTCTTGAGCGATTCCTGCTCGATCGACAATTGCCTTCGCAACTGCTCGTTCTGATCGAGCAATGCGTCCGCCGTTGCCGCGTGTTCTGCGTTTTCCATCTTGGATTCTGACAAAGAACTATTTCCCCCTGCCGCCAGCCCTCCAGCCGACACCAGCCCTAAAAACATGATCATCAATCCCCGACCAATTGCCTCCTTGGGCAATCGACAATCGAAAATCGACAATCGAAAATTCACATTATTTGGCCACCTTCGCCGTGTGCGAACCGTGCTTCTTAAACACGCGCGTGGGCGAAAATTCACCGAGCTTGTGGCCTACCATGTTCTCGGTGATGAAAACGGACTGGAAGGTCTTTCCGTTGTGCACCAAAAACGTGTGGCCGACAAAATCCGGCGTCACCATTGAACGCCGCGACCAGGTTTTGATCGGTTTTTTTGCGCCCGCGCTATTCATCTTGTCGATCTTCTCCAGAAGATGCGACTCGACGAAGGGTCCTTTCTTTAACGATCTAGCCATAATTTTCAAGTGAATTCATCGAGGGCAGAGCTCCGCCCTCCGAAGCATCACGATTTCTTCTTTGATTTCCTCCGTTCCAAAATAAAACGATCGCTCGGCTTGTGTTTGCTGCGTGTCTTAAATCCTTTCGCAAGTTGCCCCCATGGACTCACCGGGTGATGCCGGCCGCCGCCCCCTTTTGATTTCCCCTGCCCACCGCCCATCGGATGATCGATGGGATTCATCGCCATACCGCGCACGTGCGGACGCCGCCCACGCCAACGCGACCGCCCGGCTTTGCCGCTGGACACATTCATATGATCGACATTTCCCACCTGCCCAATCGTTGCGAAGCAGTGTTCGTGAATGCGGCGAATTTCTCCGGAGGGCATTTTCACCAGCGCATAACCGCCTTCGAGGTTGCTCAGCGTTGCCTGTTGTCCGGCGCTGCGCGCAACCTGACCGCCGCGGCCCGGCGTCAGCTCGATATTGTGAATGTTTGTGCCGAGCGGAATCGCGCGAAGCGGCAGCGCGTTCCCCAGATCGGGCGCGACATCGTCGCCGGCCGCAACTGTCGATCCAACGCGGAGTCCGTCGGGCGCGAGAATGTAACTCAGCTCGCCATCCGAGTATTTGATGAGAGCGATGCGCGCAGAACGGTTCGGATCGTACTCGATCCCCACCACCTCGGCGACGACTCCGCGCTTGCGCCGTACGAAATCGACCTTGCGATATTTTTGTTTGTGACCACCGCCGATGTGCCGCGATGTGAGCCGCCCAAAATTGTTACGGCCGCCGCTTTTTTTCTTTGGCTCGATGAGGCTCTTCGTTGGGCGCCACTTCGTGATTTCATCGAAGCTCGGCAGCGATTTGAACCGCAGCGTCGGCGTTAGTGGGCGATAATTTTTGAGAGCCATAACCGTTAAAAATTCGAAACGATTTCAAAAAGTGAAATGTCCGAAACGAACGTGGCGTCTCGCGCAATCAGTTTTGAATTTTGAGTTTTGCTCATTCGTGTTTGTTTCGGATTTTCGATATTCGGATTTTTTAGACGAGGTCGATTTTCTCGCCTTCCTTTAAAGTCACGATGGCTTTCTTCCAGTGCGGCCGTCGTCCCAGTGGCCCTCGCACGCGTTTCTTTTTGCCGGCGTAATTGCAGGTGTTCACGTCGACAACTTTCTTTTGAAACAACCGTTCAATGGCGTTCTTGATCTGAATCTTGTTCGCGCGCGGACTAACGCGGAAGACATACTTATTCTGCTTCTCGCTCATCAGCGTTGATTTCTCAGTCAACGATGCGGTTTG
>QHOD01000011.1 GCA_003218615.1 Verrucomicrobiota bacterium | reverse complement strand
TGCGCCGGTTGCAATATCTGACCGGCCAATACGCGCAATTACTTGGCGATTACAGGAAAGAGCAGGAGAAGCTTCCGGAGCCGGCTCAAGCCGAGGTGTTGTTGCTTGCGGCAAACAGTGAACGGCAACTTGGTCATCCAAAGGCGGCCGAAGAACTTTATCGCCAGATCATGGCAAAATTTCCAGATCGAGAAGAAGCGAAGGACGCTGCCTATCAACGACTGATCAACGTCTACAACTCCGATCCGTCGGCGCTGCTCACCGAAGTGGAGCAATTCCTGGCAACGAATCCGACGGGCGAGCGTGCGGACCAGGCAAAGCTTTTAAAGGCCGAGGCACTCTACAAACAACAAAATTACACGGACGCGGCGTCTATTTATAGCGAGCTGCGCGCCTCTGAGCTTTCTTCGAAGTTGCGCGCCGAATCGGCCTACAAGCTTGGCCTCTGTTACGTGCAGACGAAAAACATTCCTCAGATTATCGAAGCGTTCACTTATTACGTGCAGACATTTCCGGACAATCCGCAAGTGCCTGCGGTTTTGGCGCAGCGCGCTTTGGCTTACGAAGAGGATAAAAACTACAATGCCGCACTCGTCGACTTAAACACGATCCTTGGGAAGTATCCCGGCGCGCACGAGCGGGAAGCAGCGCTCCAGTTAAAAGCTTTAATCCTCGGACAACAGGAAAATACCAAAACCATGGTCGAAACCTTCCGCCAGCTCTTGAAAGAATTTCCCAAGAGTTCGGTCGCAGCGCAGGCCCAATACTATATCGGCAAAGCTGCGTTTGAGGCGAAGGATTACAAGACGGCGATGACTGCGCTCAATGCGGCGCGCCAACTAAATAAGGAACAGTACTACAACCTGGCGTCGCTTCGGCTCATTTTGTGTCAGTTTTATTTGAAAGATCGGGCCGCGCTCACCAAAGAGGTGAACAGTTTCATGGCTCAATCCCGCAATGGCGGGATGAATGTGCCGCCAGAAGTTCTCGAGTGGCTCGGAATCGAATATTACAAGGAGAAAAACTACGAAGCTGCCGAAAAATATTTGAGTGCTCTGGGAAAGATCGACAATCGCGGCAGCATCAAGCCGGACTTTCTGTTTTATCTGGGGGACGCAGCCACGAAACTGAAAAACTTGCCTGAGTCCGAGGAAGCCTTCGGCAAGTATTTGCAGGTCGCCAAAGATCCGGCAGGAAAAGCGAAAGTTTTGCTCGCGCTTGGCGCGGTCAAAATCGGCGTCCACAAACCAGACGACGCCCAGAAGATCGCCGAAGAGATTATGACCCTGCAGCCGGAAGGTCGTGTGAATGCTGAGGCGCGCTTGTTGGCGGGAGACGTGCAACTCGAGCGCGGAAATTTCGATGATGCCGGCAAGGCTTTCATGGGTGTCGCTTTGCTTTACGACGATCCCGCGATCACGCCGCGCGCGTTGGACAAAGCTTCGTCCGCGTATCAACGCGCTGGCAAGACCACTGAGGCGGATCGCCTGGCCCGGGAGCTGCACGAAAGATATCCGAATTACGCCGGTGGTTAGATCGACATCTGGAATTGTGAGCATCTGCGTAATCTGATTGCATCGGCGTATGTCCAAGTTTCGTCCGTTACTCGCAGAATTTATCGGAACATTCGCGCTGATCTTTGTGGGCATCGGCGCGATCAAAACTGCTGGACACGATGTGCTCGCCGTCGCGCTCGCTCACGGCCTCACGATTGCAGCTTTTGTTTCCGCGACCCTGCATATCTCGGGTGGCCAATTAAATCCGGCGGTCACCTTCGGCCTCGTTTGCGGCGGTCATATGAAATGGGCGAACGCGCTGCGCTATTGGATCGCGCAATGTCTCGGCGGCATCTGCGCTGCATTGATTTGTCGCGGTCTGTTCGGACGCGATGTCGTAGTCACTGGCACTCCACAGCTCGCCATTAATCTGGCCGCGTGGCAGGGAATTCTGGTCGAAGGGATCCTCACTTTCTTTCTCGTATTCGTGGTTCACGGCACCGCCGTCGACGAACGCGGGCCACGGCGCGTCGCCGGCCTCGTCATTGGAGCGACAATCACGCTCGACATTCTGTTTGGAGGAACGCTTACCGGCGCGGCCATGAATCCCGCGCGCGTGTTCGGTCCGGCCGTGGCTGCAAATTTTTGGCACGACCATTATGTTTATTGGATCGGACCGTTGCTGGGCGGGGCGCTGGGCGGTTTTGTTTATCGCCTTTTGATCGAACGCAGACCTGCGGCAGTCTGACAATGGTAGAGCGCGACCGCCGTGAGCGCCGAAGACGTTGTCGATCTTACGTGAGCGCGAGCGTCTCGATTGGCAGCGGCGCGAGAAATTCCCTTGCGTTCTCGATTTCTAAAACCGGACTTGCCAAATGCGCGACGAGAAGACTTGTATCCGGCGCAGAGGCAACGCCGGCTTGCGCGGTAACATCGCATTCGGCTAATCGCTCGATTATACGCGACACCTTCACGCTAAGGTTTCGATTGTCTGTAAATTGAATGGTGCAAACGCCTGGCGCAGTGATTTCTACAAAGGGGCTGAGGATAAACGCGTGCTGGAGCAAAATTTCATTCATCAATTTTTCTTGAGCATGCGCGCGGGTTTTTATGATGAGACTAAGACATCGCGCCAGTCCCTGGCTTGGTGTCATCCCTTTACGCACACCGGCTTTTTCCGCCGTCTCATTGAGTTGGATGATCGCCACTTTTCTTTTGTGCGTCTCGATCAGCGCGACAGGTTTTGCCCACAATTCCGGCTGATGACGCATAGCAGCCTGCAAATGGAAATTCTGCAAATAAATCGTCGCAAACATCGGTTTAGCTGACCTCTGATCTCTGACTTCTGATCTCTGGTTGGAGGCGTGATCGTTGCAGGCGAATTCGCAGCCGTGAAATCGCAGCCTTTTCTTCAAAACTTTCCAGTGTCCATGAATTTTCGAGAACGATTTTCAATTGCGCGCTGCTCACCATGCTGTGGCGGCTCAAAACAAGACATGCGGCCGACGACGCTTCGACTAATCGTTGCAACCGATACCAATTCGTCTGCGGAATTTTGCGCAATTCTTCCGGTGGATTGAGCACAAGATCGACAATCACGAGCGGGAAATTCCCATCGCGTAAAAGCAGATCAGCCGCTTTGACCGCTTCGAGAGCTTTGATGCAACGAACCCAAAGCAGATGACGCAAACATGAATTGTCCAGCGAACACGGATCGAACGAATCGCGGCCGTCAATCAACACGACAAAATAATGGTCCCGCTGCGCTGATTGGAGCAGCGCATGAATGAGCGATGCGCTGCCCGCGCTTACTCGTGGGCTGATTAATTCGGTGATCGCGCCTTTCGGCAAGCCGCCGCCGATCGCTGGATCGAGAAAGGATAAACCGGTGACTAAACACGCCGGCGCAACAGAAGGTGCGTGAGGAAAACGTTCCGCCAGCAGTTTCCGAAGATCAATAATTTTGCCGCGCGCAGCCATTTCGAAGAAAAAGATGACATGCGTTTAACTATGTTCAAGCGAACATTATAGCAATTCAAGATGTAGGAGCACGGCCCGTGTTCACGCGAGTTTGCGCAAAGTTTTGCGGAATCTTTCACCGTTTTCTTTAATCCTCGATTTGATTTCCTTTTTGCGAGGACCTTTTCGATTTGGCAGAACGACGACTCGCAACTTCTCATCTGACCCTCCGACCTCTGATGTCTGACTCTTGACTTCTGACTTGCCGCCTCAGTGTTTCTTCCGTCGCTCCTGTTTGCGGATTAACGACACCATCACGCCTTGAATTTTCAACTCACGTGCCGGAATCAAATTCGGGTAGCGCGGGTTTTCCGCTTTCAGATACGGTCGTCCATGCTCAACGACATAGCGCTTCAGCGTCGTTTCGCCGTCGATCAACGCTGCCACAATATCGCCGTTGTGCACTTCTTTGCTCTCCTCCAAAATCACGATGTCACCATCGACAATGTGAGCGCCGATCATTGAGTCGCCACGGACACACAAGGCGAAGGTGCTGCGATTTTTGGAAACGTTGGCTGAGCGGGCATCGAGCGAAACGTGGCCGTCGATGGTTTGCTCGGTCAAGGCCGACATTCCCGCCGGTATTTGCCCATAAATTGGAATATCGGTGATCCTGACCTTCATGGCCGGGGTAATTAGTGCCCGCGCCTTGCGCGGATGCCGGTCCAGAAAACCTTTACGCTCGAGCGTGGCGATGTACTGCATGACCGAAGTCTGACTGGCGAACCCGAAATGGCTTTGGATTTCGCGCGTGCTCGGCGTCACGCCTTTCTCACGCTGCTCGCGCTGTATAAAATCAAGGACGTTTTTCTGCCGCTCTGTGAGCATGACTTACGTTTGCGCACGATTCCGCCGCCTGCAAGTTCAAATGAACATTTCACGACGATCTCTGACGCTTTGCGCACGCGCCGATGTGCGATAGTCTTTGCATCAGAAACCGCGCGAAAGGAACAATTATTATGGCTATGTACGTCAGTCTTATTCAGTTTACCGATCAGGGGATCCGCAACATCAAGGACACCATCAAACGAGGCGATGCTGCGATGGCCGAGGCCCAGAAACTGGGCATGGAAATCACCGAAGAATTCTGGACCATGGGGGCGTACGACGTGGTCGTTGTGTTCGATGCGCCTAATGACGAAACCATGAGCGCTTTCATGCTTAAGATCGGCTCGCTCGGCAACGTCAAAAGTCAAACGCTGCGAGCATTCCGCCGCGAAGAGATGGAAAATATTCTCGCGAAGATCAAATAGCGTTCTGCAATTGCGCTTTAGCGGCGGTCGATGATCGCCGATATATCTTCGTGACCTGCGGGCAATTTCATCCAATCCGTGGCGGTCGTTCCACTGGGACGCCTTTGTTCGCTAGCGATTCAAGTTCGGTCAGCGTGCGATTGATCTCCTGAACGAGCGGCTGAATGCGTTTGCCGCTAAAGGCATTCACAAGTGCGCGGTAATACCAAAGAGCGCCTTGTTTGCCACCGCCGAACCGAGACCAGAGTTTTTCTCCTTCCTGACGATAATCCATTAAGATCGCACGAACATTGTGAAGTTTATCTGAAGCGGACACTAGTTTTGTTGGCGTCGGTGCGTGCCGGACGTGCTCCACGTAAGCTCGCTTTCGCTTCAACCAAGGCGGCTTTGGAGTTTGATCGGTGTCCGTGCAACCTTCGACAATTCTGGCAACCCTTTTTCCGAATTTGCGCTCGATATCTCGCAACCGCTTTGCGCCGCCGCAGTCTTCTACTGCGTCGTGCAGCAGCGCCGCGATCGCTTCCGTCTCGTTCGCGCCGTACTCCATTGCGATCGCGGTGACTCCGAGGATGTGCGCAATGTAGGGAATCCGGGTCTTCTTCCGGAGTTTGCCGCCGTGAATTCGCGTGGCGTAAACCAACGCTTTCTCAAACTGCCGCGACAGGCGCATGCCATCATGTTAGCGGAACAATATGCTCATGGTCGAACTGCATTTGTTGCTTTCAAACGCAAAGCTGTCGTAGAAATCCCAGCTTTCGTCAGTCGAAGCTTCCAACGGTACCGATGGCCGGGCTACCGGTGGCGCGGCGCTGGCGGGCGAAATCGCGGCATTCTTCTGCGTTGCTGTTGCTGCGCCGGCGCAGGCAAATCCTGGACGTTCATCATCTCAAACGTCCTGAACAACGGAGCCAGATCGATCACGTCGTTCGCCGCTGATTTGAGTATGTTCCCGAGATTTGCCGCGACCGAAGCCACTTCCACGCGGATTCCGCGTCGGCGCAACTTGATGGCGAGATAAGCGAAATCGGCATCGCCCGTCACGAGAATAACAACATCGGGCCGCATCTCGACGGAAAGCTCGAGCGCGTCGATCGCCATCATCACGTCCACGTTCGCCTTGTAACGGCCTTCTTCGGCGGGCGCCCCATCTTTGGTCACGACCATGAATCCATTGGAACGCAACCAATGGATGAACTTGTTTTTCTTGTCCCGTTCCTCCTGCCAGGCTGGGGTGGCAGGCGGCAGTCCGGCATAAACGACCATCTCGATCAAGTCGCGTCCCGTGCTCGGACCGGCCAGAAATTCGCGAAGCTTTAACCAATCGAGACCACGCCCCGCGGTGCGCACGGAGCTGCCGACGTTCGATTCATCGACAAGGATCAAGAGTCGGGCATGCCGGGAACCATCTGAATTTTTCTTTCGCATTTAGATCCAAATCAACTACGTCCGCGCACTTCTTGCGAGCATAAGATTCCCGGCCGGCGGCGACATTATGTGAATCGGCTGTGACGTCGTCTTTCGGGCCGCCACGCAAAGTACAAACTGGAGGCACTCAAGTTCACCGTTGTCTGTCCTGAGCGTCTCCGACAAAGTTTTACGCTCGCAGTGTCGGCAAACCCCAATTCCAACTGGCCGACGCGGTAATAGCGCACTATCTTAAACTATGAAAATCCTCTTTGGGCGATATTTGGTTGCTTGCGTTCTGTTAGCTCCCACAAGCCTTGTCTTTGCCGGCGAACTCAAAAGCCGCATCATTACGAGTTCGCCGCTGATGATCACAGTCCCCGACAATCACTTTCTTAAGGTCACGAATTTTACCCAAGAAGGGGGTGTCGATCGCGGCGTAGTTACAGTGACCCTAAACAGTCAATCTGATCAAACTGGTCAAACTGGTCAAACCGCCAATGTTCTCACCGCCAGCCGGATTGATTCGAGCACCGGAAGCGCTTCGCAAAATCCGCCGGAAACCATCAATCAAGTGAGAATAGCAGGTCCGGCTCAAGTGACGGTTGCACCGGTCCTTGGTGCAACGCTCTTCATAACCTTTAGAAAGTTGCCCAATGAAGGGACAGGCACCTCAACCACTGTAGTCGTTGTTAGCCCTACGCCCACTGTCACCCCAACTCCGACTGTTACTCCTACGCCTACCCCGTAAGGCGCACGAAAAAACGGACGAGAGCTGTCGCCGCTCTGCGCGTTTGAGCGTCAAGTAGTGACTCAAACTTGTTTCTTCCGCTCGCGCATTAGAACGCCGAACGCCTCTTCGAGATTTCTCCCGAAAACTAGGATACCTCCTTTGTGTCCAGCCATGACAAGAGTCTTCCTAGTTCGCACGTCGGTCACCTTGAAAAGACGCGCTATTTCGTACGCCATCTCAGGCGTGCCGTAGTCAACTGCCTTCGAGCTGGTCGGAGCTTGATTTAGAAGGGCTGTCCACAACTTTGAGGCGTGACAATGAATGACCGCACCGGTCGCTGCATCCGACTCATAAACTGCAGCGTGCGTCAGCGACTCGGATGAGGGAATCGCGCACCCCTCGTATTGGAGCCAGTTCCTTTTGAAATCGTAAGCCACCACTCTTGCGTAGTCCGCCAGCGTCAGCTCCGGCAGTCCACCGGTCGCGGAACCAGTGATATAAAAATTGTTGGTCGCGCCGTCCCTCATGCTCAAATTGCCGAACCCAACGCCATTTGAATCGACACCGATCACTCGAAGCTGAAGGAGTTTCCGCCTGCATGCGTTCAATTCGGCAAGCCCGCTGAACGGGGTGATCTCGGTCCCGCAAGGCCGGGAATCGCATGCGAACTTTATGTATTTGCTCACGGCGCTTGCTCGGGAAAAAGTGCGCGGATACTCTTCTCGTTCGCTTCACACACGCCGCGCTCGGTTATCAGTCCGGTCACCAAGTGTCTCGGAGTAACGTCGAACCCGTAGTTTGCAGCCGGACTTCCCTGTGGCATAACGCGCAATTCAACCTGTCGTCCCTCAAGCCAGCCGTCGGCGTGTTTTAGTTCTTCCGCGCCGCGTTCTTCGATCGGAATCTCTTTCAACCCGTCTCGCATGTTCCAGTCAAACGAAGACGAAGGCAACGCCACATAAAAAGGAATATTGTTGTCCTTCGCCGCCAGCGCCTTCAGATACGTTCCGATCTTGTTTGCAACATCTCCGGTGTAGGTCGTGCGATCGGTTCCGACAACCACGAGATCTACTTGGCCGTGTTGCATCAAATGCCCTGCCGCGCTGTCAGCGATCACCGTATGCGGCACGCCGTGCTCGCCCAGCTCCCAGGCCGTGAGTTTCGAACCCTGATTCCTCGGTCTGGTCTCGGCGACCCACACGTGAACCGGCAATCCGCTATCGTGCGCAGCATAGATCGGCGCCGTAGCCGAACCGTGATCAACAAACGCCAGCCATCCCGCGTTGCAATGCGTGAGCACATTCACAGGCTTCCCCGCTTTCTTTCGAGCAATTTGCTGAATGAGCTTCAGGCCGTGCTGCCCGATCAGTCGACAGTGCTCCGCATCTTCTTCGGCAATCAGTCTCGCCGTGCGCAGGGCCAGGGCGATCTTCTCTTCCGCGCTTTTCCCCTGGCGGATATTCTTTAGCTGGCGCTCGATCGCGCACGAAAGATTCACTGCCGTCGGCCGGGTTGCTTTGAGCTGCGCCGCTGCGCTGGCCACGTACGGATCGAATCCCGCGACTGCGGGACGTGCCGCGGCCTCAATTGTCGCCAGATACATCCCGTATCCCGCGCTCGCGCCAATCAATCCCGCGCCGCGAACATGCATTTCGCGAATCGCCGTCGCCATCTGCTCGACCGTGCTGACTTCTTCGATGACGAAACGGTGAGGCAAAAATCGCTGATCGATCAGCTGCACCACGCATTCATTTTCCGGTTTAAGCCAGATCGTTCGAAAATGTTGGCCGCTTACCTTCACACCATGCGATTATGATTTCTCCACCTAACTCGTAATTCAGCAATCGCTCAACGTCTAAGTTGCGCCAGTCGCGAAAAGAATCGCCAGCAAAACCGCAACTCGCATCGAACAAATCTAGGACCTGACGCGCGATCGTCCAATACCCGCCCCTCAACGGCGGCCGCCGCCTTGCTCCTCGAATGGATTGTAAACCGGCAGCGCGTAGTACCAGATAAAACCGTCTGAACGACTTGCGCGACTGTGTCCGCGACCAAAAAGAGCTTCCACGTCATGCGCGGTCGCGCGGCCGCGAGTAAGCGAGCCGATTCGGCGCATATAAAAATCATTGGGCGATGCCTGTGCGATGTAAGCCGGAGGCGCAATCAATACGCCATTTGGATTGAATCATCTAAAGATCAATTCCCATCGCGACGGCGCCGGGGATCTCTTCGTAGCCGCAGCGCTTCCAGAATTTACGGGCGCGCGGATTATCATCGGCCACCATGATAATGACGCGCTTGACTTCGGTCCGACGCAGACCCCGCAGGCATTCATCCAACAGACGCTTACCGAGTCCGCGTCCCTGATAAGCAGGATCAACCGCCAGATGATAAATGTGTCCGCGGTGGCCATCGTGACCGCATAACGCGACGCCAACAGTCCTCGACCCATCGGTCGCCACTCGGCTCAGGCCCAGGTTCCGCGCTATAAATTGCGCAATGCTTTCTCTGTCATCCCCCTCGGCGATCTCCACATGCTCGACTCGTTTCCACAACTCTACCGCCGCGTCGTAATCGTTGATGGAAAATTCCCGGGTATTGATCTTGCCGCTCATTACGACGCCGTCGCGCTCGCTGGAATGAAAGTTTCCGGTTCTTCAAATCTCAGTCTCTTCCGCAACTCGTGCCGGAGCAGCAAAAGATTAGCGCACATCTGAAGAATGATGGAACCAACGGATAGATACCACACGTGCCTGATCTCAAAGCCGGGCGTCCGCGAGATGAGCACCGCCGGCAGAGCGAACAGGATCAGCCGTGTCATCGAACTAAACAGCGGCGGCAGAGTGTGGCCAATTCCCTGAAAAACGCTGGAAGTTGTAAAAACAATTCCCGCCGACACGAAATTTAGCGAGACGATCCGGAGGTAATCGCTCCCGAACGCAATCACGCGAGGATCGCTTGAGAAGATACCAATCAGCGCCGCCGGTGCCAGATACGCGATCAACGTGAGCACCAGCATCATCAGCGTCGCTATGCCAAGCGCGGAATAAACCGAATGGCGCACTCGATCGGCGTGGCGGCCGCCGAAGTTCTGTCCCACCACGGGTGAGACCGCAAAGCTGAGCGCCACTACCGGCAAAAAAAGCGCCTGCATCATCCGCGCTCCGATGCCGAAACCAGCCTGGGCTGCGGGTCCAAAGCCGCGGATGATCGCGTAAACCAGCATGATGTAAACAAAGATCAGCACAAACTCAGCCCCGGCCGGCACACCGATCCGCAGCATCCCGCCCCAAACTTTCGGTTGCGGCTTGAAAAGCGGGAAACGGAAACGCAGGTAATGATATTTCCTTTCGAAATAAATTACGATCAGCACGTCAGCGACCAGAATGGAAATGAACGTGGCCAGCGCCGCGCCGGTCACTCCCAGTTTCGGCCAGGGACCGATTCCGAAAATCAGCAAAGGAGCTAGCACGATATTGAGCAGAACGCTGAGCACCTGGAATCCCACGGTCGGCTTAATGATTCCGGTCGCGCGCAGCGCTGAGCCCAACGCCACCAGAGGAAACTGGAGTAAAAGCCCGGGTAAAAACCAGAGCAGATAAGCTTTTGCCAAGTTTGCCGTCGCCGCATCCGCGCTCAGCCATTCACAATAAGCGGGGCGTAGAAGAAATCCGACAACGCCAAGAGCGAGTGCAATCAAGATCGACATCACGAAAGACTGATTGAACACGAGCTCAGCTTGCGGTTGGTCCTTTCGCCCGGCGGCGTGCGAGATCAACGTGGTTGTGCCCACACCCAGCATTTGGGTGAGCGCCAGCACGATCATCGTCATGTTTCCCGCCACACCAACGGCCGCGATCGCTTCCTTTCCGAGATGTCCCACCCAGTAAAGATCGGCCAACAAATAAAGCGTCTGCACCACCATGCTCACAGCCAAAAACGCCGACATGTGCAGCAAATGCCTGGTGACCGAGCCCTGAGTAAGGTCTTTCATTATCCCGAAGCTTTGTTCAATGAAGCTGGAGAAGGAATCTCGTTCCATTCCATCAACGCCTTTTCCTTTTCCGCGCCGTTGTCTTTTAGCCATGCGCTCATCTGATCGCTAATTTTCTCGCCGTAAATGCGATGCGAATAGACGATCGAGCATCCGAGGCCGTCCACCAGTTGGAAGCGAGCGAATGCCAGTTCAATAAAATTTGGCCGGCCAAAAACTACGGCGATGAAATGCTCCGCAGGCTGCTTCGGTGTTCGCGGAACGGAACTAGTCCTGAGCACCTGACCTTTGTGACTTTTGTAATTTTCCAGAACGGCATTCGCCTTCGTTGCCAATGCCTCACCATCATGAGCGTCTGGATAGACATTGATCGTGATCATGTCCGACCACTTCTCGAGGTCTTCCTGGCCTTCGGGCGTAAATTCATGTTGATGATTCATCGACCAGCGGCGCAAATAACCGACGCCGTCGAAAACAAATGCGGATTTCCCTGATTCAGCAGCGGCACGCGTCTGCTCCGCGTCGAGTAGGCCGCATGCAATAGCTAGTGCGACAAGAATCCGAAGGGCGTGGATCTTCACAGTTTTAGTCCGATTAGCTTCATCCGGATCGGCGTCAAGATTTTTGGTGAGCAAGTTCGAAGCCGCTGGAGTGGCAGACGAAAGCTTTCGGAGTTCGTGGTTTAGATGCGACCGGACTTCGCAACTTCGTTCGTGATCTTCGTCCACGGAGGAAGCCCTGTTTAGTATTGGCGCCACCGCTAAAGCAAAGTTAGTTGCATTCCCGCTCGCGGATGCCGCCCTCTCGATGCAACTTGGGCGAGCAAATGAAGAGGATCGGAATCATAGGCGGAATTGGCCCGGAAACGACCGTCGAATATTACCGCCGGATCCTCGATTTGTATCGGCGGCGCAATCCTGACGGCAGCGCGCCATACATCATCATAAACAGCCTCGACATGAAAAAGCCAGTGGAGATGCTGACAGGCAGCAAACTGAAAGAGCTCGCCACATTTCTGACCGAAGAAGTGGAAAAGCTGGCGCGCGCCGGCGCGGCTTTCGCCCTGGTGGCGGCGAACACGCCTCACCTTGTTTTTGATGCGATCGCCCGGCAATCCCGTATTCCGCTCATCAGCATCGTTGAAGCGACCGCCGAAGCCGCGAAAGCAGCGGGCCTAAAGCGTCTGGGATTACTGGGAACACGCTTCACCATGCAAGCATCCTTTTATCCGGACGCATTGGCTGCCCGGGAAATCGAGGTGATTCTGCCCAACGAAGAAGAGCAGGTTTACATCCACCGCAAATACATGGATGAGCTGGTGCCGGGAATCATTCTGCCGGAAACGCGCGAACGTTTGATGAACATCATCAAGAGCCTGAAAGACCGTGCGCAAATCGATGGAGCGATTCTGGGCGGAACGGAACTGTCCCTGATTCTGCGCGACGAAACCGTATTCGGCGTCCGAATTCTCGATACCACGCAAATCCATGTCGAAGCGGCGATAGCGCGGCTGATTTCGGGAAAAGATTAGACATGATACCGATAGCGAAGGCTGGCACGTCAGATCAGATACGATT
The DNA here is from genome assembly GCA_003218615.1 of Verrucomicrobiota bacterium. Lineage (GTDB taxonomy): Bacteria > Verrucomicrobiota > Verrucomicrobiia > Chthoniobacterales > UBA10450 > Udaeobacter. The sequence goes on along the minus strand of QHOD01000011.1, from coordinate 3,694 downwards.
TTGGCGACCACGGGACCGCCCGCATCCGATTAGATTATAGAGGGAGGCGCACGTATTTCAGGGCGCCGAGCACATCCTTAGCAGGATGTTTTCATCTCTCGCATAACAACAAACAAGAAGGGAAAATTACATGAAAAAGCTTCTCTTGATTGCATTGGTGGTAAGTGGATTGGCTTTCGTTCCCATGCAGCGTTCTGACGCTCAGATTTCGGTCGGAATCGGCGGAGGTGGGGTTGGATTCTCGGGCGGCTATTATGGCTACCCGGGGTATGGTGGATATTACCCATATGGGTACTACCGGCCGTACTATTATTCTCAACCATATCCGTACTCCTATTACAGCGGTCCCTCGTACTACTGGTACAATGGGCATCGGGTTTACCGCCACCATCGTCATCATTACTACCGGCATGGGTACTAAGCCGACGTAAGATCTAAAACCCAACGAGCTGGCTTGGAAGCGATTCCGAGCCAGCTTTTTTTTGCCAATGGTCTCTCACGATTCCAGCGCGAGCGAGACGGATGGTTAAGTCTTCTCAAACGCTTCCTTATTCACAACATATGGCATCTCGGTCGGGTCGCCGCCGTAGTTCCCTTCCAGCACGTCGATGAGTGCCTGGACCGTGCGCCCGGCCATGCCTTTGTCGGGATCGACTGAGAGCCGCGTGATCTGCGCGCCACTGGCGAAATGATGGAACAGCCGCGTCCGGTCGGCGATTTCGGGATCGAGGAGCGGCGAATCCGGCGGCAGAGGCTCTTTCTCGAACACATCGAGCGCCGCTCCGGCGATGATTTTGTTTTTCAGCGCTTGGGCGAGGGCCTTCTCGTCCACGACCGGACCGCGTGATGAATTCACCAAGTACGCCGTGGGCTTCATCAGCTTGAGCGTGTTTTCGTTGATGAGGTGGTGGGTCGGTTTGTCGGTTTCACCCTCGCGCAACAGCGGCACGTGGATGCTGACGTAGTCGGCGCCGCTCAGTGCCTCCTCGAACTCGACATATTTGATCCAGGTCTTCTCCTTCTGGATTCCCCTGGCGTGGCGCAGATCCATCAACTCCTGGATGGAGGCGATGTACTTGTCGTTATGATACGCCGGGTCGTAACAGAGCATGTTCGTGTCGAAACCCGAGCACTTCTTGATCATCGCCAGGCCGATGCGTCCGGTGCCGATAATGGCGATCGTCTTGCCCGTGACCTCGTCGCCGAGGAACGGCAGGAACGGATGCCACGATGGCCACTTCTGCTCCCGCACCAGGCGTTCGCTCTGCCACATCTTGCGCGCCAGAATTCCGAGCATGAGAAACGCGAATTCGGCGGTCGCTTCGGTGAGCACGTCGGCGGTGTTCGTGAATGGGATTTTGTATTTGTTGGCGTCGGCGCGGTTGATGTTGTCGAAGCCGACAGCGATCTGCGCCACGACCTTGAGCGCGTCTTTCCCTGCTTCGAAGACTTCGGCGTCAATCGGATCGCGGAGCGTAGTGATCAAGCCGTCGATGCCGCTCTTCACTTTCTCGATAATCAGCTTCTTCGGCGGCGCCTCGGGGCCTTGGAAAATTTCGAGGTCATACCCGTGTTCGCGCAGCCGGTTCTCCGCCGGGTCGCCAATGCGCGACGTAGCAAATACGCGAAAACGTTCTTTGTCAGCCATAAATGGAATCTCAGGGACGGAGGAAACTAGACAAGATTTCCAAGATTAACAGGACTGGATTCGGCAACTCGAAGTCGAAGATCGACATCTCGTCAGACGGCAACCAGGCACCGTGTTTACAATCCTAAACGATCGCCGCAAAAGGCGTCAGAGTGTTCGAATTTCTTCGACCTGGAGCTGGGCGAATCCGTCTCGCCTGGTTTGCTTTCCTTTGATTGTTACAATCTTGGCAGCGTAGTCCGCCAGCTCGGCGTTGACCGAATGGCCGGGTTCGCCGGTCAGCAAATAAACTTTTCCATCTTGAGCTTTGATTCCAACGGGCAAACCGTTTCTGATGCAAACTCTCGCGCACTCGGCGTGATCGGGACCGCTCAAGTGGTAGGCGATGTAGCAAGTCATATCGAGCACTTCGCCAGTCACGAGAATTTCCTGCGCGCCCGCGACAGAACGGTGGCGGCGCTCCGACCATTTCATCAGCAGCGCGGTCACACTGACCGAGATGAGGACGGCCGCAGCGAGCTGCAGAACGCGCGACCAATCTCGCGGAAACGGGATCGGTCGTCTGCGCACAATTTTCTCAGACAGTCCAAGCGGCAGTTGGATTCCGCGAAGCTTCGCCCGGATCGCATCGTAACAATTGGTTTGCTCTAGGATTTCTTTGGCTTCGCGCGTATTCATTTCGACTGCTCAACCGGCAAATTGGTTTCACTCAACCGACGCAAAAGCTGAATTTTCGCGCGCGCGATACGCGACTGTACCGTGCCGAGCGGAAGAGCGAGAATATCGGCGATTTCTTTATAGGACAAATCTTCCATGTAATAGAGCACGAGCGGCGCACGAAAATCTTCGGCGATCTCGCCCAGAATGCGAAGCAACGTTTGCGAATCGGCTCGCTCCGCGCAGTCGGCCGGCACACTCGGCAAATCCTCCGCGCCTTCGTCGATTGATTCGTTTGAAAAACGATTTCGGCGGCGACAGATCTTGAGAAATTCGCGATGCAACGTCGTGAAGAGCCAACTTTTCGCGCTCGCCGCCTTCTGGAGCTGGTGGCCTTTGTTCGCCCAAATGTAGAAAGTCTCCTGCGTCAGATCAGCCGCGTCAGCTTCGCTTCCGGTCAAGCTCAAGCCAAACCGATACAGATCGCGGTAGTAAAGCTTCACAAGATTTTCAAACTCAAGGTCGGCGGACATGTCGCCGTCATCCCAAAATGGGAGTCCTCAGCCGCGCATTTGTTCCCGCCAATCGAGGAAAACAACGAGGGGTCTCATAACTGTGTGGGTAACGAGTTTTGAAAAAATTCTCCATCGGTCGGGAACAAATACGATTCTGCTGCATCTCATGAGCGACTGGCAAATGAATTTGAATCCGACACGCTCGATAGTTGCACTCTTCTTACTGAGTGCTGTCGGGATGTTCGCCCTCATCGCTGCGCTGGCGAATGAGCCGGTAGCGCAGAAACCTGCTGCTGGAAAACCGGGGAAGATATTCCGGGATTGCCCGGACTGCCCGGAGATGGTCGTTCTCCCGGCTGGCAGCTTCACCATGGGCTCATCAGCCGAGGAAAAATCCTGGGCCGCGAGTCACGGTGGCAGTAGAGGAGCGGTTGCTGATGAAGCTCCGCAACATCAGGTCTCATTGCCGTCATTCGCCCTAGGCAAGTATGACGTCACTCGTGGCGAGTACGCGGCATTTGCTCGGGAGACGGGATACCCGGCCGGTGATGGTTGCGGCCGCGGCCGCGCCATCTTCAAATATGAGAAGGATCCGAAGGTGACTTGGGAAAATCCCGGCCATGCGCAGACTGACCGTGATCCAGTCGTGTGCGTAAGCTGGCAGGATGCGCGTGCCTATATCGCGTGGTTGAACCGCAAGGCGCATCGCGGCGGCGCGGCCTCAGCAAACGGGCCTTATCGGCTGCCCAGCGAAGCGGAGTGGGAATATGCCGCACGCGCCGGAACGACAACTAAGTTCTACTGGGGCGATGACGACGCTGCCGCTCCTGTCCACGCCTGGTTCAATGCCAACTCCGGCTGCGAAAAAGTGGAA
>QHOD01000194.1 GCA_003218615.1 Verrucomicrobiota bacterium | reverse complement strand
GTACAAACGCGCACGGCTCGGCATGGGGTATTTGCCGCAGGAAGAATCGATCTTTCGCAAGATGACAGTGGAGCAAAACATCATGGCCATTTTGGAAACGCTCCCGTTGAGCAAAACGGAGCGTCGGAATCGTTGCGATCAACTGCTGCACCAGTTCGGGATCGAGCGGATCGCGAAAAACATCGCGCTGACCCTGAGCGGCGGTGAGAAACGGCGCCTGACCATTGCGCGTTCGCTGGTGACGCGACCGAAGTTGTTGATGCTCGATGAGCCGTTCAGTGGCGTCGATCCCATTGCCGTTTATGATGTGCAACAAATCATCGTAAACCTGCGCAAATCCGGGCTCGCCATCATGATCACCGACCACAACGTGCGTGAGACGTTGTCGATCGTGGATCGCGCGTATCTGATTTACGATGGCCGCGTCGAGAGCGAGGGCACAAAAGATTTTCTGATCAACGATCCCATCAGCCGTCAGCTTTATCTCGGCGAACGCTTCAAGATGTAGCGATCTGACCAAAAGCCCCTCATATCCGCTGTGACCGTTATCGTCGCCTGCGGCAGAGGGCGAATCCGGTTAGCGGGTCGGGGGTTGAAGAGGAAGTTTGAACGGTCATCGAATTGTTATATCCAGTGTTATTCGCGCAATCAGCGTCACACAGCGGCCATTGGTCTGGTTGAATGTAGCATGTCTTGACGCCCCTCTCGTCGCCGTGGCCTGGCAATGGCTTTTTGCTCGTCCTTTCCACATAACCGTATCTGCTTCGGCTCGCGACTCTCTGTTTCTCACCGCCTGGTTAATTTATTTGATCGATCGATTGGCGGATTCGCTTTCTCTCCAGGTCGATTCTCCGAAATCACTGCGGCAGCAGTTCTGTTCACGCCACACGAGGCTATGGATGGGACTGATTCCAGTCCTTGCGACGCTTGACGCCATAATTGTTCTCTCGCGCCTCGACCGCGACCTCTTGCTGTCTGGCGCATGTCTAGGCGGAGCCGCATTTGTGTATCTGACGCTTAATTACGCGTTCAGCCAGCTATGGGAAACAATCCCTCTTAAGGAAATCACGGTCGGATTTTTGTTTGCCGCAGGCACACTGCTCGTCCTGGCTCCGAAGTTTTCACTCGCAATATCGATTACGGGCAGGTCGACAGTGACGTTTGCGGCGTTGCTCTTTGCTACTCTCTGCTCGCTCAATTGCATTAGCATCGCAGTGTGGGAAAGCGATCTCGACCGAAGCCAGGAAAAACATTCGGTCGCCACACGATGGCCAGAGGAGGGCTTTTCGGCGCGCATTGTTTGCATTGTACTGGTGGCGGCTTCTCTGGTGCTCTCTATTGCAGACCATCGGCTCTTCGCGCTTGCAGTATGTCTGTCTGTGAGCGCGATGCTCCTTGCCATCCTTCATTCCGTATCGATTCAACGTGACGAGCGCGTTGCGCTGGCTGATTTGGTTCTTCTCACACCGGTCGTATTGTTCTTTGCCGAATTAATTCTGTGAGCTTCGATCGCATCGCGCGACATTATCGCTGGCTGGAAACCGCGGCGTTCGGGTCTATTTTGCAAATGGCTCGGACTCGTTGGATCGAAAAGATCGCTGAGGCGAAGCGGGTCTTGATCCTTGGCGAAGGCAATGGGCGCTTTCTTTGCGAGCTCCTATCCGCTTACCCCAAGGCCGCTGTCGATTGCGTCGATGCCAGCGCGCGGATGCTGGACCTAGCGCATGGGCGTGTTCTCAAGGTATTACCGCAGGCCCTCAGCGGCGTCAGATTTCTTCGGGAAGATATCGTTTCCTGGTCGCCATCCGGTTCTTACGATCTTTTAGTCACGAATTTTGTTCTCGATTGCTTCGGGCAAGACGAAGTCAGTTTGATCATTCGGAAGCTCGCGCAAGCGGCGACACCTGACGCGTATCTCTTCCTGTCAGATTTTTGCGTTTCCCGGAAATATTTTTCGCGTGTGCACGCAAAGATCTGGCTGGCCGTCATGTACCGGTTTTTCCGTGCCACCACTGGCATCCGAGCGAAGCGGCTGGCTGACCCCACAAACGAACTAGGTGCAAACGGATTTGTCTGTCTCTCACGATCGCATTGGCGGTTGGGGCTTGTGAAATCCGAGCTCTGGCAGCGACGTGACGACTCCATCCAAGCTGGCACGGTTTCAAAAGGCGCGATCTTTGGTTGATCTGAAAAAGAGATCCGTTAAATTCCAGCCAAGGCAATGGAGTTTGCCTTCCTGAAGGGGAAAACCGCGTGAGCTAATGACTCCTGCCAACGCCGAAAGGCAATGGAGGAGTTATGACGCAAAACGTTTGGTTTATTGCTGCGATTTGGATGGCGCTCGCGTTTTCAGCGAGCCTCATTTCGATTTGGGCAGGTATATCTGTCGCGCTGGTTGAAATTCTCGTCGGGGTGATCGCGGGAAATTTTCTTGGAATTCACGCGACGACCGATTGGATCAATTTTCTCGCGCTGCTCGGCAGCGGCGTGCTGACGTTTCTCGCATTCGCGCAGTTCGTCCTCGGCTGGCCACTGCAGGAGGCGCAGATTGCTGGAGTTGCGCTCTCAACCACGTCGGTTGCGGTCGTTTACGCAGTGATGATCGAAGGCGGTTATGGCGACACGGCCATGGGCAAGACTATTTTGGCGGCGTGTTTTATCACCGACTTCGGCACAGTTCTCGCGCTTGGGGTTTTGTTCGCAAACTTCAACATGTGGCTTGTCGTATTCGTGGTCGCGATGTGTGTCGTGCTTTGGTTCATGCCGACGTGGACGCAGTTCATTATCGTGCGACTCGGCGCGACGCGCGTTAGTGAGCCTGAGGTTAAGTTCATCTTTTTTGTCCTGTTTTTCCTAGGTGGTCTGGCAACCACGGCCAAAAGCGAGGCCGTCTTACCGGCATATCTCGTTGGTCTTGCCTTGGCCGGCGTTTTTCTGCGCGACAAAACGCTTGTAAACCGCATGCGCAGCATTGCGTTCGCGATCTTTACGCCATTCTACTTCATCAAAGCAGGGTTATACGTTTCATTGCCCGCGCTCTGGGCCGGGCTCGGAATAATCGGCGCTCTTTTGTTCTTGAAGACGATCACGAAGCTTGTCGGCGTGTTCCCGCTGGCGCGCATGCACTATATGGGAAAACGCGAAGCGAGTTATACGACACTTCTGATGGCAACCGGGTTGACCTTCGGCACGATCTCGGCGCTGTTCGGTCTGCAAAACAAAATCATCGACCAGAGGCAATACACAGTTCTGGTTAGTGTCGTAATCCTGAGCGCGTTTGTGCCGACCCTGATTGCGCAAAAGTTTTTCCAGCCATCAGTCGAGGCGATGCACGCGTGGGGACGTGTCTATCGCAAGCGCATGCGGGTGTTAAGCGTCGAGGACGTGGGAGACAACGGGAATGCGAAAAGCGAGCAAGGAGATCAAGACGCGCTGTGATTGCGTTAACGCGCGATGCCAATTGGAAATTACGCCCTATCCACGCTAGAAGTTAATCCTGATGCCGGAACAACGCGGGACCCAGACGATTACATCGAGAAGCGATCAGCAAAAAAGCGTCCCGGTGGTGACGGTCGAGAGCTTTTATAATTCTCATGCCGATCAGCTGCAGATGAAATTGGACGGGCCGCGCGTGGGCTTTCACCGAAAAATTCGCGAGCCTACGATCAATCGTCCGGGTCTGGCCCTGTCGGGATTCTACACTTATTTCGCGGAGAAACGCGTGCAGGTCCTGGGCGCAGCCGAGCATTCCTATTTAAAAAGCCTGGCTCCAAAAGCCCGGGTGCGACGGTTTCGCGCGTTGTGTGCCCGCAAAATTCCATGCCTCGTCGTCTCGCGCGGATTCCATCTCGATCCGGCAGTGCTTGCGGTTGCGGCTGAAGAGAAAATCGCGGTGTTTCGCACCCCGATGATCACAATGAAGTTTATCAACGCGGCGACTATTGCGCTTGAAATGGATTTTTCGCCAACGATTACCGAGTCCGGCAGCATGGTGGACATTTTGGGCGTAGGCGTTTTGATCCGTGGCGCCAGCGGCATCGGTAAAAGCGAATGCGTCCTTGGCTTGATCGAACGTGGCTACAGTCTGGTGGCGGATGACGTGACGCGGATCACTTCGTTGGAAGGGCGCGAGCTGATGGCGACGGCGCCAGACCTGACCCGCAATCACATTGAGGTTCGCGGGATCGGTATCATTAACGTGGCTTCCGTTTTTGGCATTGGCAGCATTCGAATCGAGAAGCGACTCGACCTTGTCGTCACACTGAAGGACTGGCAGGAGGTCGAGGCGGTTGATCGGATTGGGCTCGATCGCGAATTTTACGAGATTCTCGGGCTCCAGGTGCCGCATCTGACAATTCCGGTGCGGCCAGGCCGCGATATGGCGCGTCTGATCGAAGTTGCGGCGATGGATCAGAAACTGAAGGGGCTTGGTCACAACAGCGCGATCGAGTTTAACACCAAGCTACTCAATTTAATGGAGCAGAAGGAGTGACGTGATGGGTTTATTGAGTCGAAGAGCAAGTCGCGCCGCGCCCACTCAGAAGACTGAGAAAGAAATTCCGATCGTGAATCGACTCGGTCTCCATGCACGGCCGGCGGCGATGTTTGTGCGTATCGCCAGCCGTTATCGCTCTGAAATTTGGGTATCAAAAGAAGGGGAGGAGGTAAATGGCAAGAGCATCATGGGTTTGATGATGCTGGCCGCGGGGCAAGGATCAAAACTGCGCATTCGCGCCGAAGGCCCCGACGCCTATAAGGCGGTAGAGGAACTCGAGGAATTAATTAACGCGAAGTTCAACGAAGAGTGAACAATCTCACAGGAACTTATATGAGGCACTCGTGGGCCGGCTCCATGCGCGCGCCAACGGGGGTTTCACAGCGTTTGACATCTGCTTTACTCTGGCAGGCGAATGACCGACAAGGCCCGGCAGGAAGTTCGATTTGAGGGAGCTGGCGTTTCCGCAGGAATTGCCCACAGCAAGGTTCATGTCGTTCGGGATGACCTCGACGACGTGCCGCGTTATCGCATCGCGCCTTCCCAGGTCACGGACGAGATCGGACGCTTCGAAGCCGCGCTCATTCAAACACGCATGCAGATTCTCGAAATGCAGCAACGCATCGCGGAATCGATCGGAGCAAAAGACGCCGCAATCTTTGACGCCCATCTCCTGGTGGTCGAAGACCGTACCTTGATCGACGAAGTGCTGCGCAAACTGGAGACCGATCTTTGCAATGTAGAATGGGTTTTTCAGGAAGTTGCCACGCATTACGCCGAGACCCTGAATAAGATCGATGATCCCTATTTGCGCGAGCGCGCCTTGGACATTCAGGACGTGACGAAGCGGGTGATTCGCAACCTTTTGGGAAAAGCTCCCAAAACATTTCTCGGCCTGAGTGAGCCTCACATTCTCATCGCGCACAACCTTACCCCTTCAGACACCGCCAGCATGAATCGGCAAAACGTGCTCGGGATCGCCACCGATCTTGGCAGCCGCACATCGCATACAGCGATCATGGCGCGCTCGCTCAATATCCCAGCGATAGTCGGTTTGCACGATATCACCGCAAAACTGGAAACCGGTCAGTACGTGCTCCTGGATGGGACCGATGGCTTACTGATTGTGGATCCGACGGAGGAGACGCTTGCGCATTACGCAGAGATCGAATCAAAAAGGGCCAACGTCGTGGCGCAACTAAAAGAGTTGCGCGAGACAAGTTCGACGACGCGCGACGGTCGCCACATTGTTCTCTCGGCCAATATCGAGCTTCCCGAAGACGTCGATGCGGTGGCCGCTAACGGCGCAGAGGGAATTGGCCTTTATCGTACCGAGTTCCTCTATTTGAATCGCACCACTCTGCCGACAGAAGAGGAACAATACAAAACTTATCGAAAAGTGGCGGAGCGCGTCCGGCCCAATCCGCTGATTATTCGAACATTTGATCTCGGCGGCGACAAACTCGCTCCCGGAACTGTCGATATTAGTGATGAGTTAAACCCATTCCTTGGCTGGCGCGCGATCCGGTTTTGCCTCGAAAATATCGACATCTTTAAAACGCAGTTGCGCGCCATTCTTCGCGCCAGCGCTGTGGGCAACGTGAAAATCATGTTTCCCATGATTTCCGGCGTCGATGAATTACGCCGTGCCATCGCTGTGCTCGCCGAGTGTAAAGAAGAATTGTGCAGCTCACACATCGACATCGGCGAAAAAATCGAGGTTGGCGCGATGATTGAAATCCCGAGCGCCGCCATATCGGCAAACGTGCTCGCGCCCGAGGTCGATTTTTTCAGTATCGGCACCAACGATTTGATTCAGTACACGCTCGCAGTCGATCGAGTGAATGAGAAAATCGCCCACCTGTACGAGCCAACGCATCCGGCCGTCCTGCGCTTGCTCAAAATGGTCGCCGACGCAGGGCACGCCAGCGACATTTGGGTCGGTGTGTGCGGAGAGATGGCCGGCGATATCGCGCTCATCCCGCTTTTGCTTGGCCTTGGCGTAGATGAGTTGAGCGCGAGTGCGACCCTGGTGCCGCGAGTCAAGCGCGCTGTACAGAGCCTCGCCATTCCCGAATGCCGGGAGCTCGTCCAGGAAGCGCTCGAGCTCGATACCGCGTCGGAAATTCTGGCGCGTTGCCTGAAATTAGCGGACGAACGCTACGGCGATTTGCTGGGTTAACCTGCAGCGGCGCTCTATGAACGCCGAGTCTAAATGATGTCGGCGGTCATAGACCGATGTTACAAAATTACTCTTCCGTTTCAGGATCGGGCTTTAGCCCTTCTTCCTCCATCTTGCGCAAGACGTCGCTCATATCGTCCACTTCGTCCCAGACATCCTGGCTCACATAAATCGGAGCTTTTTGCTGCGTGGCCATCGCGATGCAATCGCTTGGTCGACCATCGAGCTCGATGATCTTTTTCTGGTGCAATTCGTTTTCGACGCGAATGATGACGCGCGCATAATAGGTCGCATTTTTCAGATCATTAATGATCACTCGCTCGACCTTTGCCCCGAGAGCAGTCATCAAATGCCCAATCAGATCATGGGTGAGCGGACGCTCCTTGGTAATCTGACGCATGAACATGGTGATCGCGCTGCCCACTGTTTGATCGACATAAATGATGAACACCTTGTCGTTGTTTCCAACGAATACTGCGCAGCCGCCGCTCGTTGGCAAAACCGCCCGCACTT
>QHOD01000193.1 GCA_003218615.1 Verrucomicrobiota bacterium | reverse complement strand
TACGCCAAGCGCGTCCTTCCGGACTGGCAGGCGAAGACCGCGCGTCAACTTCCGAATTACGTTGGGCTTTCGCTCGTCGAGGACTTCAACAAGACTAAAAGTTCGAACGTCGCGGATTTCTGCCTGGAGATGTATAAACAGATGGGCTTGCTGGAAGGTGTGCGAGTGGAGCGGTCCAGCGCACCCGAGTTCAGAAAGCGCGCCCTCGCCGTGCCAGACTACTTTGTCGATGTGCGCTATGAGGGCGAGATCGTCCGCGCCCGTTATCGTGACGGGAAGTTGTTGCTGCACAAAGGAGGCGATCGGTTTCTAGAGATTCCCGGAGGAGAATTCGGTCCGAAGCAAATCAGCCCGACCCGCGACACGCGTTTCCGTTGGATGCAATCAGTGATTCGATGCACGCATTACGTCGCCGGTGCGAGCGAGCACCATTACATCAACAAGACTGATGCTCCCGAAGTGAAATTCATCAAGCGCGACGAAATTTCCGACTCCGGCAAAGCTTATACGGAGGCGTAATGGAATTGGCGCCGCTCAAAATTGGGATTGCATGTTTTCCGTTGATTGGCGGGAGCGGGATTCTAGCTACGGCCCTCGGCTCCGAACTGGCCCGCCGCGGTCATGAAATTTACTTCTTCAGTTATGCTCAACCCGTTCGACTCGACCTGCCACAGGAGGGTCTTCATTTCCATCGAGTCGAAGTCGTGCACAACCCTTTGTTTCCGTGTCCCGACTACACCTTGCCTCTCGCAGTGAAAATGGCGGAAGTGGCCCGTTCCCAACAGCTCGATCTTTTTCATGTTCATTATGCGGTGCCACATGCACTGGCGGCATGTTTGGCAGCGCAGATGTTGGGAAGGCTCGCACCGCGCATTGTCACCACTTTACATGGAAGCGATACGACCCTGCTCGGGCAGGATCCCGATTACCGCACCGCCATCGAGCATGCCCTGGTGCATTCCGATGCGGTGACAGCGGTTTCAGAAAGTCTTCGGGATCAAACCCAGGAAATCTTTCAATTGCACCGGCAGATCGAGGTGATTCCGAATTTCTTCACCCCGACCAACCCCAGGAGAAGACGCGAAGAAGTTCGGCGCGACCTCGGGGTAACCGACGAATTTCTTGTGCTGCACATGTCGAACTTGCGACCGGTCAAACGCATTGATCTTTTGTTGCGCACGATTGCCTTATCCAAGAACCGTGATCGTCTTCGATTGCTCATCCTGGCAGGCGGCTCGTTTGATCCCTACGAGCCATTGCTCGATGAACTGGGACTTCGCGATCGCGTCATTGTCCGCCAAAACATGGCTGTGGTGGACGAGTATCTCGAGGCGGCGGACATGGGACTCTACACGTCCGAATACGAAAGCTTCGGTCTGGGCATTCTTGAGACATTATTTTACGGTAAACCGGTTGTCGCTTTCCGCGTCGGTGGCATACCGGAAGTCGTCGGAGACTCTTCTCCGCTGTATGCTTTCGGTGATCTAACCGCAATGGCCGCTGCCATAGACGCGTTGGTCAAATCCCAAAGTTTGGCACGAGAGTTAGGTGAGCGGGGTCGCAATCACGCGATCGAGAGATTCTCAGCCGCTCGCATCATCCCTCAATATGAAGCGCTTTACCGCCGGATAATTGTCCCGCGCCCGCGCTAATGGCTCTTGCGATAAGTTTATCGGAGTTTGAGCTCGACAGCATCAGCTTTTTGTCCACCGATTTTGTACATTTGTGAAGTTTTTGGGAGCATTTGAGCATTCATTATATAACCTGGACTCGCCTGATCCCCTGCATCGGGCGAAAATGACAGGAAAGCAGCATGAACCCTCAGATCATACTCGCCACGGTTGCGTTAAATCTTTTAGCGATTGTTTCAGCATTCGCCAAAACCACGCCTTAATTACACTTCGGCTATTGCGCAAGCACTTCCTCCGACGAGCAATGAGATGGGGCAAATACTGAATAGTCCTTATTCTTTATCGAGATGAATGCGGTGCAAAAGGCGATGCGCAAACGGGGCCACGATCAGGGAGGCTATGCCGATAAAAGCTAGCCCGGAAATAAGGCGTAACAGGAGGCGAATACTTGGCAGTCGAAGAATGGAGAGGATCTACCGGTCCCATTCCACCCAAAATCATTGAAGCATTCAGGAGCGAGTCTACCCAATTCAGTTCTGCCAAGAAGTGGTACCCTAATATTCCGATTCCGAGACCGACGGCGAGGACAAGGAGCGCGAGGATGAGATGGTGAACGACCCGCTTTGTAAATTTAGCCAAACTGAGGAGAGGCTGTGTTCGGTGTTCATACATGAGATCTTTAATAAAAGTTCGTTGCGAAAACTGCCAGGGACGTTTACCGGAAAAAACCGCTTCACACCTCACACCCCCGACCCTTCTGCGAAATGACTCAAATATTCTGTAAAGGTACACACGCCCGGATCGACATCTGCCAGGGAGGGGACTCGAACCCCTAAGGATTTCTCCACCAGATCCTAAGTCTGGCGCGTCTGCCAATTTCGCCACCCTGGCAAATCGATTTTCGACTTTAGAGTTTCGATTTGCGATTGCAAGGAGCCCGCCTTCCGGATCAACAGAAAGAGAGCCCTTCATCGTTTTCGCTGCTTGCCCGCGCCGCGGAGTTCGCGAAATCCGAAACTTCTAAAAAATCAACCACGAAGGCGACTAGCTATCATTTGATCCCAGAAAGAATCCGACGCCATCGCCAGAGTTGAACAATCGCGTAGATATTCACAAGTCATATCCTGTAAGGTTGCGTATGAGACTTTGGCGGAACAATGGCGATCGCGTTCTGGTGGTCGGCATTTTCCAAAGCCTGGGGATCGGTCGGGCCGTACTGAAGAATCTCCATCGAGCCCGCTTTCGCCGCGTCGCCGCAATCCACGCTTCGGCCAAACGCCGGCCGCGGATCGAGGAATATGGCGTGTCGGCGATCGGCGGAGCGGCCGCCGCCTCGGTCGTCGCCCTGGCCATTGGGGCATTCATCTTTTGGCAGCGCGGAATTTTGACGGATTACCGACCGGGCGTGCTGACGCTGTTGCTGGCCGCCTTTGCGTTGGCGGGCGCTCTCAGCGGATGGATTCTCATCCGGTCGCTTCACCAGCATGTCGATGAGGCTTGGCTAGCCCGGTGTGCGAGCACGATCCTGCCGGACGAAACGGTTGTAATGGCCGAGGTCGAAGCCAGCGAAACCGCGCGCGTGCTAGAGATTTTACGGGACGTGGAAGCCGAGGCCCCCGTGACATTCGCTTTCCATTCGCCGCCACCCTTCTCCGCCGAATCGACCACGCGACGGCTTAGGGAGGAGCGACCTTCGATTCAACGTCTCTCGGAAAACGCCACACACCTCGCCAGCTCGACAGTGGTCAGCCGGGATGCGCAGCCACGCGGGCAATCCTTTCTGCGGCGACTGCGAGAAGTAGAGAGCGCGCTGGAATGGGCGAACGCGAGTCTCACGATGTCGGCCGAAATGCACCACGCCTTCACCCTTTCGGCGGAGTGGCTGCTCGATAATGCCTATTTGATTCGGGAGCAGGTGACCGATTTGCGGCGGAGCCTCCCGCAAAAATATTATGGAGAGCTGCCTCTCATCGCCAACGGTCCCAAGGCAGGACTGCCGCGTGTTTACCATGTCGCCTCGGAAATTGTATTAGAGAGCGGCGGCGCATTGGAGCCGGAAATCATCCGGAAATTTCTGGTCGCCTTCCAAGCGATCGCGCCACTGGACATCGGAGAACTGTGGGCCCTGCCGCTGATGTTGCGCTTGCAGTTACTCGAATGCCTACGCGCGCTCGCGATCCAAGTCGAGCAACAGCAAAGCCAGAGCGAGGAGGCGGATTTTTGGGCTAATCGGCTCACCACGGCCGTGCGCCACAGCTCGACGCAGTTGCTCAGGATGATGGAACAACTGGTGGAACGTCATCCTGAGCCGACCGCGCATTTTGCAAGCGAACTGATGGCGCGTCTCTATGACGAAGAGGCGGCGCTCCCGCTGGTGAGTGGGTGGCTGGAACGCTCTCTACGTGCGCCTCTCCTCGAAGTTATGCAGCAGGAACATCGGCGCCAGGCCGTGCAACAAACCGCGCTAGCCGATGTGATCAACAGCTGCCGCCTCCTTGCACAAATCACGTGGCCAGAATTTTTCCAATCAATCAGCTGGGCGGAAAGCGAATTGGCCGCAGATCCCGCTGGAGTTTACGCCCGCCTGGATTTTGAAACGGGCGACCGTTGCCGGAGCGCCGTAGAGGAAATCGCCCGATGGTCAAAACGTTCGGAACAGGAAATTATCGACCAAGCGCTGGCGCTGGCGCTGGCCGCCGAGGGTGAAGTCGGACGACACGTCGGATACTATCTGATCGACGCTGGCCGACCGGCGCTCGAGCG
>QHOD01000010.1 GCA_003218615.1 Verrucomicrobiota bacterium | reverse complement strand
TACGCTCGGCTAGGTGTCCTAAGTCGTAATCGGAGTCCTTTTTGAGTGGACACCAGAATAATCGGCCGCCCCTGCGCCAGCCGTCAAGGACGATGCCGTCCTCGAAAGGCTGATTGCGTGCGGTGACTACCAGACAATTGCTCTCGTCCGTGGTTCCCGGAAAAGCAGCACCCCAGTGAAGCACCAGCGTCTTAAGCTTGAGCTCTCTCAAACGTTCGCCAATATCACGCGCATAATGGCCACAATAGCCACGTTGTCGCTTGCCCATGTGGATCAGTACGTTCTGAACGAATGGGCCCACGACGACGCGATATTCACGCGCAAGGCTGCGCGAGGCGGTGTGCGCCGTCACCGAGACCAGCTCGGCCTCGCCTGGATCTACGTCTGGAGCGAGCGCCACGAGCGCGTCACGCAACTTCTTGATTGATTTTTCGTCTCTCGCCCAAACCGCATTTATGCAAAGGCTAAATGCAATGATGAAAACAACCGTTCGAATCACGTTAGCAAAGTTGGCAAAGGTTAAGGACCAATTATACCAAAATCACAGATGATTCAACGCGCAAAGGACTGCGCGTTCCTTGCGTGGTACGAATGCGCTCACTGATTGGTCAACAGTCTAACTGCTTTGGGATTGGGAGCTTGTGCGCAGCAAAAGAAGGAAGTAGTGACCACAGGCGCAGGCACTACCGGCTACGCGAAATAAACCGGACCGACCAATTTGTGACGGCCAAAAAAAGTTGAAGAAAAGCATTGCTTCTCCTTGATTCCCCGCCTAAACGGAACGGAGCAACCTGCGACGAAAGGAGGCGAGGTAGATTGAAATTTCTGAAAATGATCATGATCGTGGCCGTTCTAGTCACTGCTTTGGAACTTGGAGCTTGTGCGCAACACAAGGAGGTTGTCGCTCCAGCTCCAGCACCGATGGGGAAATAGATCGATTACCCCGTACTTTCAATTGGGCTATTTCGCCCAAAAGGCCAGGTCGCGTTCCGGCCTGGCTTTTTTTTCATGAAGCATAAGGGCCTCGCTAACTTCTTACCGTCTCAACGTTTTCCGATTAAGCTGCGCGAATGGAACTGAAAGGGGAGCAGATTTCTCTTGTCCCACTCGCGGCGGTCGCTCTCGAAGGCGAGTTCGTTGAGATTTCTTCTCTCGTCCGGCGACGAAACGCTTTCCGTCGCCGCAATGTGCGTCTGCAATCCAAATCTTTCCCCGTTGGAATCAATCGCTGAGACACAGCCCCAACTCCAACCGGCTTTGCTGAGATTGTCAGCGATAATTTCCCAGTACTTCACGGGCCGCTGATTCTGCCTGTTTTTCCCTTCACACAGCAGTGACAAAATGGTATTGCAACGAACCCGTGAAGGAAACTTTCTCATGCGTGAGCATGAACGGAATGAGTTTTGACGCATTTCTAGAGTGGAAATGCCGATTTCAGAGGGGTGGGTCGGCCGGGACTCGAACCCGGAACCAACGCCTTAAAAGGGCGCTGCTCTACCGATTGAGCTACCGACCCCGTTCGGAAAAACCTGTGTACTCCAGTTGAAAGGTCGCTGCAAGGTCGTAGCCGCGTCTCTGCGAGACGCGCACACGGCCGCGTCTAAACGATCCTCAGCAAATCGCGCAGCGAGTTTTTTTCTCGATCCAACTCAAAGACCGACAGGCCGGTCGCCGCGGCCGCTTTCCAATCGCGGTCGGGATCGTCACCAACGTACAAGACTTGATCCGGCTTGAGATTCATGAACTTCAGCGCGCGCCGATAAATTTCCGGATCGGGTTTGTCCGCGCCGATCTCGCTGGAAATGAAAATGTGAGCAAAAAATTTCGAGATACCGAGCTGCTCGAGAATAAAACGCAAGCGCCCGTCGAAATTTGAAATCACCGCGAGTTCATACCGCGGTTGTAATTTTTCAAGAACATCGGAGACCTCCGGATACAGTTCCCACACACCAGCTTCGGCAAAATGTTCGTAGGCGACTTCGAAGAAATTGTCGCGATCAAGTTCGCCTAGTGAAGGCGCAACCTCATCCAGCACAAGATCGACGAGTTCGCGCCACCAGCCTTTGTCATCGTTCTCACGCGGCCCATCAATCGCGGCTCGGGGCGGCATTCGTCTCCAAGCCGTGAAAAACGCGCGATCGAGCTGCTGCGCATCAAGCGTTAAGCCGACCTCACGGCCGACCAGCGCATAATGATCGCCGACCGTCTTCGTCAGATAAAAGAGCGTGCCAACCGCGTCGAAAAAGATCGCTTCGGTCATGTCGACGAAAAACGTCGAACGCCTAACCCACCTTCGCAAGGCTACGGCGCGGCAGGCGCCCAACATCCAACACCGGATGACTATAGGTGAAACTCGAAATGTTGAGCTAAGCAAAATCGAACGGAACGGAAGCCGGCAATCTCCACAAAAAATGCGTTTTGCTTTGCCAATTGGCTCGGAGGTTTTCATAATGCGGCGTCATGAAGATGAGCGAAGAATTACGCGTTTCACCGAGACGGACGCAATCCGGTGGCGAAGAACTGGCGAACAGCATCAGTCATGGAATCGGATTGTGCGCAGCGCTGGTCGGCGCGCCAATTCTGCTGCTGGAAGCTCAGCGCAGCAGTCCCGGTTTCTTTTTCGGTGCGGTGATTTTTGCGGTCACGATGTCGATTCTGTATCTCGGATCGACGCTCTACCATGCGTGGCCGCAAACGCGCGGGAAAACTATTTTACGGACGCTGGATCATTCGGCGATTTTTTTGCTAATCGCAGGGACATACACACCCCTTACGCTCGGCCCGCTTCGGGGGTTGTGGGGTTCCACCATACTCGCGCTTGTCTGGGGGCTGGCTATTTTCGGCGTAATCTTAAAAGCGACGCGCGGACCGTCGCGTCATCCGAAACTGGGAATGACGCTTTATCTTGGCACTGGGTGGTTGGCGCTGATCGCGATTCGGCCGATCACGCTGGCAATTCCCGTCCCGGCGCTATTCTGGCTGGTGGCCGGCGGCGTCGCCTATACCACCGGTGTGCTCTTTTTCGTGAATGAACGTCTGCGCTACAGCCACTTCATCTGGCATTTGTTTGTACTGCTCGGATCGAGCTGTCATTTTCTCGCGATTCTCTCCTGCTGCGCGACTTAAGAGCCGAGAACCCCTTTTAATTCGAGCAGATTTCCCGGGCAGCGGCAGCCGATGATTGGACAAGAGGAATCGGCGAGCGGATTAATTCCCATGTTGCCAGTCGAGCACGACGATCCCATCAACGCCAAGATTCTCGCAATTTCTGAGGACAAGATCGAGGGCTTCGTACACGAGCCGTTCGAGGAAATCGCGCAGCGTTGCGGCGTAGATGTCGATCTTGTCATGGCGCGCATCGCGGCAATGCTGCGCGCGGGAACAATTCGCCGCGTCCGGCAAACTTTGCTGGCGACCAATCTCGCCGACGGCGCGCTCGTGGCGTGGAAAGTTACGCCGGAGAAGATCGACAACGCGTTCGACTGGATGTTTCAGCGCGATCCGTTCTCTGGTCACGTCGTCTTGCGTTCGACCGACACAGTCAGCGCCGGATCGGATTACAAATTATGGACAACAGTGAAAGTGCCGCACGGTTTTTCGTTGCAGCAGCATTGCGAGTTGCTGTCGAAAAAAGTCGACGCGAAACATTTTCGTCTCATGCCGGCGAAAGGAATTTTCACGCTCGGCGTTGGTCATGTTCGCCGAAAAACCATTGCGCCTGGAAGCAAAGCAGATCAGCCCGCAAAAATGATTCCAGTGCAAGTTGTCGAGCTTGGCGACTTGGAATGGAAAGTTTTGCTCGCGCTCAAGCGTGAATTTGCTCCGGAAGAAATTCGATTAACGCCCTGGGCTTCCCGCGCAGCGGAAGCTCGTGTCTCGCTGGATGAATTTTATCGCGTGGCCGAAGAGTTGGACGCGCGGAAAATCATTGGACGCTTCTCAACTTTCCTGGAACACGTCAAACCGTCGGCTGGTGGGGTTCGTGTCACCCGATTCAATGCTCTTTTTCACTGGGCGGTGCCGCCGGGTCGTGAGATCGAGGTGGGCGGCGAGGTCGGACGGCATCACATTCTGACGCATTGTTATTGGCGGGAAGCGGGCCCCGAATTTAAGAACGTCAACATCATGGCTGTCGCGCACGGCACGGATAAACAGCTACTTCTCGATCACAAAGCGGCCATAGACGAACATATTCGCTTGAATGGCATCCCGGTTTCTTACACGAACGTTTTCTGGGGTGGGCGCAGCGAGATCAAGCCCTCGGAGATTTCGCCGCACGTCTACCGGGAATGGCTGCGCGAGATCACGTCGTGATGCGCTCCACGAACTACGACGCGAAGCTTTCGCGATAAGTCCGGTCTAAATTTCTCAAGAGCGCGACGGCGAACCTCTGACGATCAACCTGTTGGCCCAACGCCATGGCCAGGGAGATTGCGCGGCCTTGCAGCGCAGCGGGAAAATCCTCGAGCGACTGATTCACGTTAATTCCGATCCCCGCTATGGCCAGATGCGGCGCTTTTTCCTGCGCGCGCATCTCGACGAGCACACCGGCGACCTTGCGCCCATCGATCTGGATGTCGTTGGGCAATTTGATCGTGGTTTCGAGAGAAAATTCGTGCCGGATCGCCTCGGAAACAGCTTCGGCTGCCCAAACGGTGAGTCGAGGGGAGTTGGTGATGTCGATCTTGGGTCGCAGCAGGATTGACAACCAGAGCCCTTTGCCGGCCGCAGATTCCCAACGATTGCCACGCTGGCCGCGCCCGGCGGTTTGATGTTCGGCGAAGAGAACAAGGCCCTCCTTTGGAGTTGGCGTCGCGCTTCGCAAAATCGCATCGTTCGTCGACCCGGTTTGTTCGAGCACGATAATCTTCCGCCCAATGATGGCTCCGCTGAGATTGGCTTGCAGCTCAGCAGCGACCAATCGATCCAACCCTTCAACCGGGGACATGGGTCATTTCCAACCCAACATCGATCGCGCGTGCGGCGTGCGTCAGGCTGCCGATAGAGATGTAATCGACTCCAGTGGCCGCAATGCGGTTCACATTTTTCAGAGTGACCCCGCCGCTCGCTTCGAATTTGATGCTGTCTCTTCTCAGCGCGATGGCCTCCCGTATTTGAGCGGGCGTCATGTTGTCGAGCAGAATTACGTCTATTCCGTCGAGTTCGATGAAAGCACGAACTTGTTCCAGGTCATCGGCCTCCAATTCGATGCGGATGTTTGGTCGTTCCTGGCGGAGCTGGCGAATTCGACCGGCAAGACTGGTGAGTCCTTCGAAGGTAGCCAGATGGTTATCTTTCACGAGCACCATGTCGTACAAACCAAAACGGTGATTGCCGCCGCCCCCGGCAACCACCGCAGCTTTTTCCAATGCACGCAGCCCGGGTGTGGTTTTTCGCGTATCCAAGATCTTAACGGAGCTGTTTCCAACGGCATCGACAAATTGGCGCGTCAGCGTCGCGATGCCGCACAGCCGTTGCAGAAAATTCAAAGCGACACGTTCCGCCTTTAGAATTGAGCGTGCCAGGCCACGGACCTCGATAATCACATCGCCAGCGGCAACTTCAGTGCCATCCGCCCGAATGATCCGGACCTCGATTGATGGATCGACTTGGCGGAAAACGTCCGCTGCGGCTGCGGCCCCAGCGACGATAGCTTTTTCACGCGCGATGATGCGCCCAGTTGCATGCAGCGTCTCCGGCACAAAGAAGTCAGTTGTAATATCGCCCTGGCCGATGTCTTCTTTCAGCGCGGCGGCGATTGGGTCATAACGGTCAGGCTTCATGAGATTTGAACTGGCCATTGGGCTTCATAAACACATCGCTCTGCAAATAGCTTTTCAAGTTGGCGAGTAGCTTCGCTACGATAAATGCAAATTGCCACTATGTCTTCGGTGGGAAAATTCGCCAGGCGATTGTCGTCGATCGGAAAGCAAAAAAAAGATTCGGGCAGCACACGCTAAGGAGAAACAACGAATCTAGGAACACGTGCCACCGCCCGAATCGCCTTAACCTGTTGAATTGGACAGCAACGTCGGGTCCACGTTCGAATTTTTTACGAAAAAAGTGGGTGAAAACTGGCGGTAAGACGCATCTTCTCATGTGCGGAGCCAGGATTTGCGGCTGAGGACAGCCGCCACTACACCTGAAGACCGAATTCCGACTGCTCCGATGCCACCATTTGTTCCGCCTCGGCGCGTACTTCCTGGAGAAGCGACTTAAACTCGCACTTTTCCAGTGCTGCAATAAGCCCGGGATAATCGGGCTCAACTCGAAGATCATCGATCGCCACGGGCAGTTCAAGATGACAATCGAGATCAACCATTGTTCGGTTTTGCAAAATTTGGTCGCGCGCGCTGGTGAGTTTCTCGCGGGTACGCACGCTTTTCACCTTGTCGATACTGGCAAGCAACGGTCCCAACCCGCCGAATTCGCGAATCAAGGCGGCAGCTGTTTTGCGACCCAGGCCGATTCCGGGGATGTTATCCACCGAATCGCCAGTCAACGCGAGGACGTCGCCGATAAGCTTTGGAGAAACATCCCACTTCGCAGTGACCTGGTCTTCGCCGAGCAAGGCGAACGCGTCCTTTGGAGAAGCCAGATCCGCCTTCGCCGTCGTGTAAATTTTCACGCAAGGACCGACGAGCTGGTACAAGTCCTTGTCATTGGTGGCGAGCACGACTTCCATGCCGCGGCGCTTGCATGCGGCAATCGCATAACAACCCAGCAGATCATCGGCTTCAGTATTCGGCAGCGAAATATTCCGAAAACCAAGCAGCGGGACAAGTTTTTGGATGAATTCGAGTTGTGGAATCATCGGCTTCGGCATCTCTTTGCGCGTCTCCTTGTAGGCAGGTTGCAATTCCACCCGCCTTTGCGGTACGCCTTCGTCCCACACCACCGCGCCCAGTTCCGGCTGCAAATGTTTGACCATGAGGCGAAGCGTTTTGGTAAATCCGAAAATGGCATTGGTCGGTTCGCCGCGAGAATTCGATAAATTCGGGATCGCGAAAAACGATCGATAGACGTAGTAATGACCATCAACGAGCAGAAGTTTCATTGGAAAAATCCCGATACTGGATTCTGGATGCAGGATGTTGGATGATCAAGCGATGGCCGAAAAATGGATCGTGCGCGTGCATGGCAAGGAATACGGCCCGGTGGACATCGAGACCCTCCGTGAATGGAAAACCGAAGGCCGACTGCTTCCTGGAAACGAAGCCCGGCCAGTAGATGTCGATCCGGCCGCCGCAGCCGCTTCGGCGGAGAAGGCTCTTTGGACGACAGCGGCGGAAATTCCCGGCCTGTTCGATGTAGGGGCACTTGTGCCAACCGCCCGGCGACCGCCGCTACAGGGCCGTCGCAGTTTTGCGCAGATCCTGGCCGAGACGTTTCGGATTTATCGCCGCGGTTTTTTTCAATTTCTTTGCCTTACTCTGCTTGTGGTTGTGCCGTCGGTGTGCGGACAGCTCATTACCGCATGGATGGAAACCGTGCCAAATGTGAGTGTCGATCCTCGCGCTCTCGTCGCGGGCGCTTTCGCGCTCTGCATGACAGTCTTCACGATGGTGCTATGGCCGGTTTATATCGCCGGCGTCCAGATTCTCACCGTCGAAATAGCCGCCGGACGCCAGATTGGTTTTCTCACTGCGCTTAATGACGCCGTGAGATTTTGGCCGCGCGTCGCGGTCCTTTGCGTCTTCGTCTATGGCGTTTTCTTCCTGCTGGCAATATTTGCACTCGCAATCGCACTCATGGTGGTCGCGGGCGCGTCCTCGTTATGGTTGATTTTTTTCGCGCTGGTTCTGCTCGTAATTCAAGTTTGGATGTTCGGGCGTTTCTTCATCAACGTTCTCTTCTGGCAGCAATTCACTGTTCTCGAAAACACCGGCGTCTCCGATTCATTGCGCGGAAGCAGAAATCTCGCGCGAAGCAGGCGCGATCTGCCGTGGTTTCAACGTCCGTTGTGGCGCGGCGCGTTTATCGTTTCAATTTGGACCGTCTTTGTGCTGGCGATCACGCTTGGCTCGGAATGGGCCATGTTGAAGCATTACTTTAATGAATTGATCACGACCCAGGATCCGCAGGCGCTTCTGCAAAAGCTTACGGCTGCCGAGCAAGCTCGCGGCTTCAATATTTTCGGGTTCGGCCTGGGTCTCTTGCAAAGGTTTCTCCAGCCACTGCTCGGAATCGCCTTCGTTTTGCTTTATTTCGACAGCAAGTCCGGAGACGGTGGCGACACTGACTCGTCCCGTGCAAGATCGACATCGGCTAACGGCGCTGAAGGCGAATGAAACCGAATCAAGATGTTCGGATTTTCGCTCTTCGTTATGGGGTCGGCGAAACAGATGGAGCTGCCGTTCGTTCGCCAAAAATGTCCGGTAGCTTCGCTTCCTTATAATCTCCAGGAACGCTAAATTCAGAATCGCTGATCGGATTCTGGTTCACGGAACTGATGGTGCTGGTGATTTCGGTGGCGTGACTAGCAGCAGGGCTCGCGCCGCGCTTCTTTTCCTGAACATCTTTGGCCATGATCAATCGTGTCCGGATCGGCAGCCCTGGAAAATCGCGGAAATCCGGCATTTTCGTATTCGCAGCGTCCCAGAATTCGGATTTGATGGATTGAAGTTGTGCCAGGATGGCTGTGCCGTCGGGATAACTGGGCGCCACCCAGTAGATGGCCTTAAAATCGGGTCCGTCGTAGGTGTACTGCTCAGTTTCGTAGCCATTCACCATTTCCTTGCTGCCGGTCGGTGTCAGCTTGCGTTTTTCCGGTGCCGGTTTCTTGCTGCTAAATTTGTTTAGCATATCGGTGACAGCCTTCATTTTCTCCGGCGAAATGCGAACGACAGTCTTCTGGTCATTCATCAGATTGATCACCTCGCCCGTTGTCCCGTCGAAAATCGTCGTGAGTTGTGGCGAAGCTTCAATGCGCGCTTTGTCTCCTTTGATTTTGATCGTCATATTTGTGGCGGCGCCAGTCCCTTCCGCCTTTTGGCTCTGCGATGCCGGTTGCACGGTCGTTGAATAGGCGATCGTAAGATCGGCATGGACAGGAAGCAGAAAAAAGACGCTCAGCGCGAGCGACCAAACTGTTGTCTTCATCGCGCAAGATATCTGATGTCCGATACCGGAATGCAAGCGGGAGATTCCGCCGGCTTACTACCGCGGAGTTGGCCGTGTATGGGACGGAGGATCAAGAGGAGAGCGATGACTTGAGTCCCACATCCAGGCTCCCGATGGAGTCGGCGTAATCCTTGAAAGCGGCCTCAATCGCGGGACGGGTGAAGGCGTTGCCGCATCGGATATCGGCGTGGCAGCGACCGGCACTGACGTGGCGTCGACCGGCTGTCTTCCATTCAGCTGATCAACCCGTTGTTTGAAAGGAGTCTCCCAGCCAAGATAGATCAGCGCGCCGATGATGAGAATTTCGAGCAATAGACGCACGTCCTACAGGCTGGCAGAACGCGGCGAGAAGGGTCAATCGAATTTATCGATTTTGCGATATTCTCTAAATAGATGGGGCCACCCGCCTTCGCGCAGCTCCGGTGCGGCTGGCCAAGCCCATGGCTGCCGACAAGCGACCTGACTAAGTTGGCTTTTGCGTCTTCAGCACCTTGATGGCGTCGCGCAATTCCGCCGCGCGTTCATAAAGCTCTTTCGCAATCGCGGCTTCCATCTCACGCTGCATGATTTCCAATTTCGAGCGCGGACGTTTCGCTTTCACTTCCTCGAGCCATTCCTCGAGAAATGCGATCTCCGAGCTCTTCGATACGAGTTCGGGAAAATTTGAATGTTGAAAAAAATCCGCGATCGCATCCCGCCCATTCTCGATTTCGGACGCGGCCTCACCAAATTTCCCCTGGCCAAGAAGAACGGAGGCCTTGGCGCGCGTGTTCATCATGAGCACGTAGGGCCGGAACTGTTGCAAACTCCACGAGAGCTCTTCGCGATCCGTGTGTTCGGTGACAAAAGTGAAAAGATCGAGATTACGCTGGGTGTCGCGGACCACGCCCGCGAAATCGTTGATCTGAAACAGACTCAAATATCGATGATAATATTGGATGCCTTCCTGTTGGAGCTCGGCGCATTGTTCCGGCGTAAGTTCGTACGCTTCGCCCTTCGCCTCCGCGCGGACCGCCCGTTTTTGATAATATTCCAGAAGCGACTCGCAATTGTGCGGGCGCTGACCATCGGGACGGCCTGTTATTTCCATTTGTAGCACGCCAAGGTCGACCCGGAGTTGCAACTTCTCGCGGCCATCGAGGCCGACGATCTTGCGCACCTTGATGTTGCCGTTCTCATGCGGCCAATCTTTCAGGATGGTATTTAAATCCAAACTCATCGCAGAGGGACCATCGGACATTTAACCTTTGCTTGTCAATAATGTCGCGGCCTTTAGTTTCTCTCGTGGAGCAGGCGATCGACTCCTTCATCCGCTTCCTCGCGGTCGAGCGCGGTCTTTCTGAGAATTACCAGCTCTCCACTCAAAGATCGCTGAGCGAATTCGCTCAATGGTGCGCGGCGAAGAAAGAAATCGAGAGTCCACGCGCTGTGACCCTACCGGTCATCAGTGAATATCTCGCCGACCGTAAACGCGCCGGGCTTGCCGCCTCTTCGATCAAACTGATCGTCGTGGCAATAAAGATTTTTTTTCGGTTTTTAGCCGGCAGGGGCGTGGTTGAGCGCGATCCGTCTGAGGCGCTCGCACTGCCGCGGATCGAACGGTATCTGCCCGAAACACTGAACGAATTGCAAGTGGAGCAGTTACTGGAAAAGATCGACACGAAGACTCCTCACGGCTTGCGCGATCGGGCGATGATAGAGTTGCTTTACGCGAGCGGGCTGCGCGTTTCGGAGCTGGCAAATGCGCGATTGGAGAATTTCAATTTCGAGGAACGTGTCGTGCGTGTGACTGGAAAAGGAAACAAGACGCGGATCGTGCCGGTGGGACGCAAAGCATGCGAAGCGCTCGCCTCCTATCTCTCCAGCGAACGCCCCAAATTTGTGAAGCGCCGCACCAGCAGCGAGATTTTTCTTTCGGAGCGCGGCACGAAATTAACAACCGCGCGCATCTGGCAGATTGTAAAAAAGCATGCGCGGCACGCCGGATTCGAGAAAAATATCTATCCCCATCTCTTGCGACACAGTTTTGCGACGCATCTCCTTGGCAACGGCGCCGACCTGCGCATTATCCAGGAAATGCTCGGCCACGCGGATATTTCGACGACGCAAGTTTACACGCATGTCGATCAACAGCGGCTCAAAGCCGTGCACCGACAATTTCATCCACGCGCGTGATTCTAATTTCTGTAGAAGCAGCCGTATCGGCTCCTACCATTTAGACTTCGCAGACGACACGCCTGCCGCTACAGTTTGCGTTCCATGAAACGCGTGAGCTTCCTCGTGATCGCAATCGCAGCGGCTGTGTTCGCCGGCTGGTACGTCTGGAAGCTTTCGCAACAAATCTCAGGCGCGTCGGTGAGCGCGCTTCTGCCGCGGGAAACAATCTTTCTCGTCCACGCGCCGGACTTGAATCGGACGCGTGAAGAATGGCATCACTCCGATATTTACCTGCTTTATCGCGAATCTGCTGTGCAGGATTTTCTTCGCAAACCACTGGCGAAAATCCCCAAAGGAGATACGGCTTCCGAAACATTGCGCGAGATCGAGCAGCTCGATGCAAAAAATACTTTTTTCGCGCTGACATCGATCGGCAATAACAGCCCGAAGCTCGTGGGCGGCTTTCGTTTTCGCGGAAGCCCGAAGGATGCAGAGCAAGTAATTGGCAAATGGCGTTCACATTTTTTGGAGAAAAACCCGGGCGCCAAGCTGCAGAAGCTTCAATACCAGCGTCATGAAATCGAACTGATTGCCGCGACTCCGTTTGCACTCGCGACGGCATACGATCGCCCCTGGTTTTTTGCGGCCACTGACCTGACAGAATTGAAGATGCTGCTCGACCGCGCTGATCATCGCGTTAAAAATCCAAAGGAGACACTCGGTGAAGACGAGTCATATCGCGCGGCGATCTCTCACAGGCCGGCGAATTATGCGGCTTTTTTTTACGTTCAACCGAAGACGCTCGTCGAGCGAATTGCCGCACTGCGGGCTGCAATCCAGTCGCCGACTGCCAGGCGCCAAAAGCTTTCGGGGCTGGAAGAGGTACGAAGTATTTGTGGTACGATGCGGTTCGAGAGCGGAAAAATACACGATGTGCTTTTTGTCGGAATGCCGAAAATGGAATCCCGCGTTGACGAGACGCTCACCCAGTCTTCGCTGACGCTCGGCACTAAAGAGACATTTTTCTATCTCTCGAGCCTTGTTAAGCTCGGCGAAAAATTGGAAACATTAAACCCGGCCGCCATTGGCGGCGCCGTGGGGAGACTGTTTCAAGCGTTCTCCGATAGCGACATCACAGCCGATGATTGGAAAGCTGCATTTAGTCCCGAGATCGGATCGTTGGCAGACTGGCCACCGAGTGCGCACTGGCCATCTTTGCTTCTGGCATTGCCAGTGATTGATATGGATAAAGCCGGCAAAATCGTGGAGGCTGCCACACGCTCCGATAATGATGCCATTTGGACCCGAACAGAAAAGGACGGCGTGCATTATTTTTCGATGCAGTCGCCTGCGAGTTTCATCGCGATCACTCCAACAATCGCCCTTTCGAACCGTATTATGGTTGTCGGCTTCAACCCCGTCTCGGTCGAAGAGGCGGTAAAGCGCAGCACAGGAACGTCATCGGAGCTTGCGGATTCAAAGACCTTTAAAGGCGCAGCCCGGTTGGTGCCGAGCCCGACAAATTTCTTCGCCTACGTCGATACGGCGCTCCTGTATTCCCGCCTCGATGCGTCACTGCGACCGATGTTGTTAATGGCGGCCGCTTTTATGCCAACGATCACTGACCATGTCGATCTTAGCAAGCTCCCGTCACCGGAGGTCATCACGAAACACCTGAGCCCGATTGTTTCTTCGCAAAGATATGAGCGCGACGGTTATGTGGTTGAATCCGTCGGTCCGGTAACCTTCGATCAGTCGGTTATCGGGCTCGCTATTATCGGTGGCCTTGGTGCGACGGCACGTCAGAAAGCCACCAGCAGTTTGACTGGATGGAGTGCTTCTCCAACGGGAACCCCGCCACCACCGCTCAATCCTTCCTCCACGGCCACTGTAGCGCCCACGCCTTAGGAGAAGGAATGCGCCATTTCGGCACGGTTTGGTCAATCCAAAACTTGGATAAGAAAAGTACTGCGTTCCGGCAAAAATGTGATATCATTCTCGCCCTATGGCTATTCTAAAGAAAAATGCATTCTCCCGTCGAGTTCCTGACCTTGTGACTGAGGAGCTGGTTGCGGTCCTCTCCCGGCGTTCTTCCTTTGAGTTTAAGCAACTTTTCGATATCGTGCACGAGAATCTTCGGGCCCGGAACGCCGCCAGTGGCGGCGAAGAAATGCTGCGGCTGCGAGCTTATGAGAAATTGCAAAATCTTGTGGCGCGCGGTGCGGTCAAAAAGAACGGCAAGAAATACAAGGGCTTGCCGTCGGCTTTGGCGAGCGCGATTGCCCCACAGAACGGCCATCTCGCCGGTGTAAAATAAGCTGATCCACGTAGGTCGACTTAAGCTTCAGCTTGCCTTCGCGGATGCTCCGAGAATATCTGCCGGTTCTTCTGCAAATTATCGTGGCGATGTTGTTTGCCGGGTCGGCGCTTCTCGTCAGTGTGGTCGTCGGAAAGAGCGGGAAACGCACACGCGCGAAGGATACCG
Organism: Verrucomicrobiota bacterium; assembly: GCA_003218615.1. Classification (GTDB taxonomy): domain Bacteria; phylum Verrucomicrobiota; class Verrucomicrobiia; order Chthoniobacterales; family UBA10450; genus Udaeobacter. The sequence continues at coordinate 10,884 of QHOD01000010.1, read as the reverse complement.
CCTATGAATGTGGGATGGTGCCGCAGGGCGGTGAGCATCCGCGCTTTAACGTAAAGTTCTATCTGGTGGCGATGCTCTTCATTCTCTTCGATCTTGAAATCGTGTTCATGTATCCGTGGGCGGTAGTTTACAAAGACGCGGTTAAACAGAGCGGACTGATTTTCTGGAGCATGCTCAGCTTCATCTCGATCTTGATGGTGGGCTACATCTACGCACTCAAAAAGGGCGCGCTGGATTGGAGAAAATGAGCCCGCCGTAGAGCAGTCGCCTTCAACTACAGGCCGGAAACGATGCGGGGAAACCGCCTGTCACTGCAGGTCATGGGATTCCGCTTGCGCGCCTCGCTCGAAGCGCCTAAAGCTTTTAACTTTCATGATTCACCATATCGTCCTCTACAAGCTCAAGCCCGATGTCACGCCCGCTCGTGTGGAGGCGATGATGATGAACACACGGATGCAGCTCTTGAAAATTCCAGAGGTCCTGAGCATCAAGTGCGGAAAGCGGATCGATCCGGAGTTGCCCTGGCCGTTCTTCATCGCGATCGATTTTGAGTCGATGGACAAATACGCCATCTTCCGCGAAGACTCCATCCACGTGAAGTTCATGGAAGAAGTGATTAAGCCGAATACGTCGGATTCGTTGACTCTGGACTTCGAGATGGATCCGGGCAAAGACGTTCGTTTTTCGTGATTGGTAGGGGTGGTTGACCTCAGTCGCCCCGGCGGTGATCGATTCAATACCCGGGCATCTGCTCCGCACAGGCCAAGGCGGTTCCGGTGAATCGCCCCTGCCTCTCCGCGAATTGCTATTTCTGCGCGCTGCGCGTAATCATCGAGCCGGATGCGACTTGGTTATCTTTACTCCCGATACCCCGTCATCTCGCAGACGTTTTGCGATGCGGAGATGCTGGCGTTGGAACGGCGCGGCATCGAACTTGAGATTGGCTCGATCTATCCGCCGCTCACCAGTTTGCGTCACGAACACATCTCCCGGCTCCTTGCGCCCATCCACTACGCGCCGCCTCAGCAAATTCTCAAAATCTGGGAAAACAATGCGAAAACAACCGGCAAATGGCCGCGTGAGCTCGTCGATCAACACGAGCGGAAATACGGCCCGAGTGTCAAAGCAGGGCAGCGCGCACGCAATGCCCTCTACTTCGCAGAATATTTCGCGCGCAATGGTGTCGATCACGTTCACGTTCACTTTGCCAACCGCGCAGCGCACACTGCGCTTTTCCTAAAAGAAATTTCAGGCATTTCCTTCAGCGTTACGGCGCACGGGCAGGATTTCATGAAGGACCTCGGGAACGACGATCTCCTCCGCGAAATCTGCGCTGCGGCGGAGTTCGTTGCGGCTGAAACCGATTACAGCCGCGAGCTGCTTTGCCAGCGGTGCCCGGACTCCGCCGCGAAAACCTACCGGGTTTATAACGGAATTGATCTCGAGCACTTCCCGCCACCGGTTTCGGCCACCATAAACCCAGTGCCGCGCATCATCAGTGTCGGCCGGCTTGTCGCATTCAAGGGGTTCGAGTATCTCATCGACGCTTGCGCCGAGTTGGCGCGCCGAGGTTTCGATTTTGTCTGCGATATCATTGGCGATGGTCCGTTGCGCGAAACGCTCCAGGCAAAGATCGACATCTTGAATCTCTCGCCCCGGATCAATTTGCTCGGTTCCCTGTCGCAACGAGCAGTCTTCGAAAAGCTTCGAGCTGCCGATATTTTCGCGCTCTCTTCGGTGACGGACCAGCAAGGCGCCAGCGATGTTTTTCCAACCGTGATCATCGAAGCCATGGCGGCGGCGCGCCCCGTGGTTTCGACTCGTCTTGCCGGGATTCCTGAATCGGTAGTGAACGATCAAACGGGCGTGCTAGTGTCCCCCGGCGATACGACTGCGCTGGCCCAGGCGCTCGACCGGTTGCTGCGTGATGCTGAATTGCGACTGCGTTACGGCCGTGCGGGGCGTGCGCGGGTTGAGCAGCATTTCCGAATCGACGAGACGATCAGACCGCTTCTCGAACTCTTTGAGCGGATATCAGTCCCCGCGCCCAAACCCCGTCAGCGGCGCGCTTCGCAGCGCGAAGCGGCTGCAGCGACACATCAGATTGCCTATCTGATCGACCGCTGGCCGGATAAAGATTTGCCTCTCATCGAGCGCGAGCTTGAAGAGATGAAGCGACACAATGTTCCGATCGTCCCGTTGGTCTGCGAATTAAATTCCGACGCCCGACTGAATCGAGCAATGGAACAAACAGCGCTGGCGCTGGAATTTTTGCCAGATCCGATGGTGATCGAGGCAGAATGGCGAGTCAACCGTGCTCTCGCGCAAAAATTGGAAGAAGAGCGAGCACAACAGAATAGCCGGGCACCAAGCGGAATTTTCCTGCGGCAGGCGCGTTTTGCGCTTGTGCTGCGCAGACTGGTGATGGAGAAAGAGATTTCACACGTCCACGCCACGAGTTTCCGTGCCCTCGCCTGTGCGCTGATGTTAAAAAAACTTCTCGATGTTACAGTAAGCGTTACGATTGAGCCGCGGACGGAGCTTTCACGAGACTGGATCAAAGCGGCCTTACCGCGATGTGTTGGAGGCCGTGGTCACGATCGCAAGCTGCTCGAAGCACAGAATGGCTCATTTGTGCTGGATAAAACCAGCGGGTTCCATTTGACCGGACGCGCAAAGTTCTGGCAGCAATGGGCTGAATTGCTTTTGCGCTGGAGCTGCAGCAATCGAAAATCGAAAATCGAAAATCGAAAATGAAGAAAGCCATTCTTCTTGCTGGTGGCGCCGGGACGCGTCTTTTTCCGCTCACCAAGATCATCTGCAAACAGCTGCTGCCGATCTACGACAAGCCAATGATTTGCTACCCGCTGGCCACGCTCATGCTCGGCGGTCTCCGGGAGGTGCTGATTATCACCACGCCGAAAGATTTGCCCATGCTTCGCGATTATCTAAACGACGGCGCGCAACTTGGCATTCGGATTGAGTACGCCGAGCAACCGAAGCCTGAGGGAATCGCGCAGGCTTTTCTGATTGCCGCAAAGTTCACCGGCGGCTCCGGCGCATCGCTGATCCTGGGCGATAACATCTTTTATGGGAAACTCGATTTCTACCGGGAGGCTCTCGCCATCGAGCGCGGAGCTTGCATTTTTGGATATCAGGTGCGCGACCCGCAGCGTTACGGCGTGGTGGAATTCGACGCCATGGGCAAAGCAATCAGTCTCGAGGAAAAACCGAAGCACCCGAAAAGTCATTTTGCGGTGCCGGGGCTGTATGTTTACGACGAGCGCGTGGTCGATCTTTGCCGAACCCTGCGCCCATCGGCGCGCGGCGAGCTCGAGATCACCGATTTGAATTTGCTCTATCTCAAGGAGAAACAGCTGCGCGTAAAGTTGCTGAGCCGCGGCATGGCATGGCTCGACACCGGGACCACCACGAGCCTGCTGGACGCCAGTAATTACATTGCAACGATCGAGCATCGGCAGGGCCTAAAAATTGCGTGTTTAGAAGAAGTCGCCCTTCGCATGGGCTTTATCAGCCAGGCGCAACTTTCGGCGATCATCGATCGGTTGCCGAAAGGCGAGTACCGAGATTATCTGCAGATGGTCTGCGACGAAGGGCCGAGCTCCGGCCCGGAGCCCGTCGGGTAATTAGTTCGCTTGTCGCGGCGGTCTGTGACCGCCGACGGGCGCTCGCCGCGGGGAGCGCGTCTACGATTATCGTGGTTGCTCGCGCAGCAAATGATTCGTGTCGGCGACCAATTTCGTCATCGCGTCCGCTTCCGCGGCATCGTAATAACCGCGGATTTGCCCATGTCGATCCACTAGCACCATCCGCGTGCTGTGCACCGGAATTCCCTCAGCATCGCTGCCATCGGATACGGCAAGTTTGAAGCCGTCGTGCGAAAGTTTATAGATCGTAGATTTGGGCCCCGTTAGAAAATCCCAGCGTGCTGGCTCGGCCTGTAATTTTTCCGCGTAACCGCGCAGAACCTCCGGTGTATCTTTCTCCGGATCGACACTAAAGGAGACCAGATGCACATCAGTCTTTTCCAATGGCTTTTGCAATTCACTCATCCGGCTGCTGATCATCGGACACGGCCCCGGGCACGTCGTGTAAATAAAATCAGCAATCCAAATTTTGCCGGCTAATCGCGCTGAACCAAATGCCTGGCCGTTCTGATTAACGAGCTGAAAAGACGGCACCGTGCCATATGAAGAAACAGTGCGTTGACGGAGAGCGACCACTTCGACGTTACGCAACCACAGCAAAAGCCCCAGGGTCACAAGCGGGATAAGAATCAGCGTCACCTTCCAAGCGATGCCGCTGCGAGAAGACGCGCGATTCATTGTGATGGAAGTTGTGTTCATGATTTCGTCAGAACCAAAGCTCCCAGTAATAGCGGAAGATAGATGATCGATGCGATGAACAATAAACGCGCAGCTCCCGCTGTCCGCATCCGTAAAAACCTCATCGCGGCGGCGATAAACAAACCGCTGAGCACAAGTTCGGCCGCCAGATAAACAAAGGTCGCGATTCCAACAAATGCGGGCAGACCTGCTATCACCAGGAGTAAAATGCAGAAAAACACGCTCTGGCTGGCGCTACGTTCTCCACTGCGATCATCGCTCGAAATCATGCGAAAGCCCGCCCGCGAGTAATCTTCTCGGTACATCCAGGCGATGGCGAAGAAATGCGGCAATTGCCACAAAAAGACGATCGCAAATAGACTCCATGCCCCAGCGCCAACGCTTCCGCGCGCAGCCGCCCAGCCGATCATCGGCGGAATCGCGCCGGGAATTGCCCCGACAGCCGTATTGGCGGTGCTGGCGCGCTTCAACGGAGTGTAAGCAAAAATGTAAATCGCGATCGTTATCGCTGCCAATGCCGCACTCAGCGTATTGCAGACAATCGCCAGATACCCAACTCCAAAAATCGACAGAACGGCGCCAAGCGCGAGCGCTTGCGGTGGCGACATTCGCCCGGCCGGGATCGGACGCATTTTCGTGCGGCGCATGAGCGCATCAGGCACGCGCTCCCACCATTGATTGAGGGCGGCTGCGCCCGCTGCTGCTGCTGCCGTTCCAAAGACGACATGAAAAAGCGCGCCATAATTAGCCGGCGATTCCGATCCGAGATAAAAACCGACCGCCGTTGTAAGCAAAACAAGAAGCGTCAGTCGCGCTTTGACGAGCTCGGCGATATCGGCAGCGAACCGATTGCGGGGGGGCGCAAGGTTCGCACTTTCAATCACGGTCGTTTTCATGCGGAATTTGGTAGGGCACGAACGGTCCGAGCCGGACTGGTATTTGGCGCCCCGTGCCGCGACACGGCCAAGAGTCGCCATAAGATCGCGCCAATGCTCACTCCAAAAGATAGCATGATCGCACCGACCGCGACATGCGCGGTTGCGATGTCGGCCGCTTTGTTGGTCCAAATGGTCCAGGCCCCGAGCGTGATCTGGCAAGCGACCAATGCGACCCAAAAGATCGACAATCGTTTGAGCGCAACCAGGTATGGCACGTCCCGCCGGACGCGAAGACAAAACGCAATCACCCCCATGGCAATAATGAACGCAAGAAGGCGGTGCGCCATTTGCAGCCAGATTTGGAATGCAGTCACATCCGAGAAGGCGCGGGCGTCGCGCCACGCGTTGATCCTTGCAAGCGCAATCGCGCTGGTATCGGGAATCCACGAGCCGTTTGCCGTGGGGAAATCGAGAATCGCCAGGTCGCGGTGTTGATGGCGCATTGTTGCCCCGAGCGCGAGTTGCACGTAAATCGCAATCGTGACTGCAATGGCAAGCGTTTGGATCGGCGCGGATTTTTGTAGGTCGATCCGCTGATTCGCGAGTGTCTGCCAAAATTTTGAAGTCACCAGCGCAATCACGACGAGCAGCCCGAGAAAGGCCTGCGCAATGCAGGCATGGAAGATACCGATTTCATCTTTCAGCATCGTGACGCGCAATCCGCCGAGAATTCCCTGCAAGATCACGCCGGCAAGCGCGATCACGCCCAAGTTGCGCACCCATTGTCGATCTTCGCGAAGCCAGAGCCAGACCGCGAGGATAATGGTGAGAAAACCGACGAGCGATCCCATTAAACGATGAGTGTGCTCGAAGAGAATTCCGCCGACCCACTTTGAAACAGGAAAGAGAAACATGTTGTAGCCGAATGTGGTCGGCCAATCGGGCACGGCCAGGCCCACGCCTTTGCTCGTGACCATTCCGCCGCTGCAAATGAGTAAGAGCGTCGCGACGCAGGTAAGCCACGCGAAACGGTTTAGCCACGTTGTCGACCTTTCTGGAAGCTCCAGACGCATTTCAAAAAAGATAACCGCAGATTACGCGGATTTCGCAGACGGACTTTCTGTAGCGGTCGCCCTGTGGACGATCCAACAACAACTATTTTTCACATCAGCGCGGCGCTTCGCACAGCGAAGCGGCTACAGCTGAGGGCTCGGAGATGCTGTCGGCTGAGGCGGATTGTTTTCCGTTTTCGGCGCGCCAGCTGGCGGCGCGTTCTGTGTACCGGCCAGTTCGGCGCGCTCTTTGAGCCACGCCTGATAATCCGCCGGTGTGTCCACTACCAACGTGCCCTTCATTCCAGAATGGCCCAAGCCGCAAAGCTGACCGCAAATCACTTCGTAGGTCCCGGTCTTGATTGGAGTGAACCACATCGGAATAAGCGAACCGGGGATTGCGTCGGCTGCGATGCGCATGTCCGCCAGGAAGAAATCGTGGATCACATCTTTCGAGGAAAGTTCGATGATAACGGGACGATTCACCGGCACATGGAGTTCGCCGAGCGTCACAATGTCATCTTTCCCGGCAGGATCGTTCGGATCCAAGCCGACGGGATTTGAGTTGCTGACCAAGCTGGCATCGCGCCGGCCAAATTGGCCATCCGGCCCGGGCAAATGAAAATTCCAGCTAAACTGCTGGCCAACGACGTGGACGAGGAGCGCTTCTTTGCCCGGCGGAAACTGATTCACGCGTTTCGCCCAGAGCGGAATCGCGAACCCGAGCAGTAGGACCGCTTCGATCAAGACAACGGAGAATTCCAGATGCGTCGAGATGCCGCTCCTGACACCTTGATGGTCGGCAATCGGATGCCGCCGTTTTCGAAAGCGAATGAGAACAAAAATAAAAAATGCCGACCAACCCAGGAAAAGCGCGCCCATGAACCAGTGGCAGAACTCGATGATATGGTCGATTTGGTAGCCGTGAGAGGAAGCGTTTGGCGGCTGGCCAAGGAATTCATTGATTAGCGCGAGGCTACTCATATTTGCTCAGATCTTCCTCAGTTATCTCTTCATAAGGCTCGGCTGGCATGCGTCCATGCCGCCAAAGATGAAAACTGAATGCGCCGATTCCACCCAGGACCGACATCACAGCTCCAAAAAGAAACCAGATCGCCACCGCCATGTGCTCGGTCGACTTTCCATCTTTTGCGCCGTAGCAAAACGGACATGCCAACGCTTGCCCAACCGGCGAAAAGATCGACAAGAGCAGGATCGACAAAATTTTCGCTTTCATGTGATGATGCGAAGCCGTTTCATTTTCCGATAGAACCAGACGCCGTAAACGACCAGTGCGACCGCGACGACAAACGAGCAGATTGCTCCGGCCAGATAAATCGGCGCGCCTTCCACCAGATCGACCCAGACGCACCATGCACCGATCCCGAACGCGAGCAGCGTTGAGAAAATAATGAAAACAATATGGAAGCCTTTAAGAGACATTTAACGAAAGACCGGGTAGTCGTACCACGCGAGAAAAATAAGCCAAAAAAGCCCGAGCACAAAAAAGCCGGTGAAAATGAGGATGCGGTAGATGAGCCGTTTTTCCGCGGCAAGATGCATGAAAATTGCCGCAACCAATCCCGCTTTAAGCGTCGCCACCAGCATGGCCACAGCGATGTTCGCTTTGCGCGCGCCAAAATCGACATAAGAAAGCGCGACCGTGATAGCAGTGAAAGCGAGCAAGAGCGCACCCACTATCAGGTAACCTCGGACGTGCTTCTGCACATTGTGCGCGTACTCCTCGTGCTCGCTCGGGTCTTGAGAAATATCAGGCGGGTTGTTCATGATTTAGAGCAGGTAAAAGAGCGGGAACACAAATATCCAGATCAGATCGACAAAGTGCCAAAAAAGGCCGGCTACCTCGACGCGATTGGCAAGATGTTCGGGATTACGCTGGTAAAGCTTTTTGCTGACCGGCAGCCACATGTAGATGAAGACGAGCACACCGCCGAGTACGTGCATTCCGTGCAAGCCGGTGATGGTGAAATAACTGGCGAAATATGCGCTGTGCGTCGGCAAAAACATTGTCGCGCGCTGGACATCTTCCTTCTCAATCTTCGCGATCTTGTCAGTGACCGGCAGCGGGAAAAAATGCGGCCGATCCATCGCCGGGTTGGTCGGGTCGGCGTTGAGCGGATCGAGCGCGACCTCGTATTCCTTGATCTTGGGATCGTTTAATGCTGCGCGATTGTGCAAATGCCCGGTAATTTCGAGACGCGGCGGCAGATCTTTCGCAGCAGCGTGTTTATTGCCGAGATACTGTTCGTACTTCCCAAGCGCTTCCGGCTTAATGTAAGCGCCGAAGTGATCGAACTTCTGCGGCCATTCGTAGACGAGCTTGACGGTTAAGAAGATCACGCCGCAAAGGATGGTGGCCAACATGTACCACCAGTAGGCGCGATACCGTCTCATCTTCAGCGCGGCCCACGCGAGCACCACCGTAACCGACGACAAAATCAGGATCGCCGTGTTCATTGTGCCGACAGGAACGTTGAGCAAGCCATGCGGCCACATCCCCGGCGGCGCGTCGAGTCGCAAAAAGATGTAGGCGGAGAAAAGTCCGCCGAAGAGCATCACTTCCGACGCGAGAAACAACCAGATGCCAACCTTCGCATTCCAGAGGCCGGTGTCAGGCCGCGTGGAGACTGTGTACGGAATCTCCATCTCTTCAGTCTACACGAGAACAGGTTCGGCGGTCTTACGCCGCACACGTTCGCTCGGTTCCACCGGTTCATTTTGCATTGTGTAATCACGATCGCGTCCGGGAAGGCTGTACTCGTAAGGGCCTCGATAAGCGATGGGCGTCGTAACGAAATTTCCGTGGGGCGGCGGCGAAGGCGCAGTCCACTCCAGCGTCGTTGCTTCCCACGGATTGTCGTTCACCTTTTTCCCGTGTTTGATGCTCCAGAAAAAATTGATAATGAAGGGAATTTGAGCGAGACCCATGGTCCAGGCCGCCCATGAGATCGGTGTGTTCCACTGAAAACCAGTGAGCCCCCAAACGTGTTCGCCGGACACTGTCCAGCCTTGCCCGCCATCGTACCAGCGCCGGTGCATGCCGGCCATTCCCTGGAGAAACATCGGTAGGAAAATCATGTTCATACAGACAAGCGTCGGCCAGAAATGCACTTTGCCCCAGAAGTCGTTCATCTTTCGGCCAGTGGCTTTAGGAAACCAATAATAAATTCCCGCAAACAACGCGAAGATCGTGCCGGGTGCGACGATGTAATGGAAATGCGCGATCACGTAGTAAGTGTCGTGCAGATAAAGATCGGCTGAATTGAACGCCAGCGGAATGCCGGTCAGACCGCCGATTCCAAACATCGGCAGAAACGCCGTCGCGAAAAGCATCGGCACGGTAAAGCGAATCGAGCCGCCCCAGAGCGAAATGAAAAACGCGCTCAAGATGATCACCGATGGGATCGAGATAATGAGCGTGGTCGTCTGGAAAAATGCGCTCACCGTCGAGCCCATGCCGGTCAGCCACATGTGATGGGCCCAGACGATAAACGACAAAAAGCCGATCGTGAGCACGGAAAAAACAAGCGATTTGTAACCCCAGAGCGGTTTGCGTGAATTGTTCGCCAGAATTTCAGCGACAATACCCATGCCCGGCAGAATGAGCACGTAAACTTCGGGATGCGCGAGGAACCAAAAAAGATGTTGCCACAAAAGCGGGCTGCCACCACCACTGATCTGCATCGCTGCGCCATTCACCACGAGACCTGCCGGCATGAAAAAGCTGGTCGCCGCCACGCGGTCCATCAGTTGCATGATAATCCCCGCCTCCAGCGGCGGAAACGCCAGCAAGAGCAGAAACGCGGTGACAAATTGTGCCCAGACAAAAAACGGCAGCCGCATCCAGGTCAGTCCTTTGGCGCGCAACTGGATGATCGTCGCGATGAAATTAATCGCACCAAGCAACGACGACGTGATCAGAAAAATAAAACCAATGAGCCAGAGTGTCTGTCCATTGAAAATCGGATTATACCCCGGGCCGGTATCGGCAATCCCGGCCAGCGGCACGTAGGAAGTCCAGCCGCTCTTGGCCGCGCCGCCGGGAACGAAGAAACTGATCAGCATGATAATACCCCCGACAAAAACGGCCCAGTAGCTGGCCATGTTTACTTTCGGGAAGGCCATGTCCGGCGCGCCGATTTGCAGCGGCACAACGAAATTGCCAAACGCGGCGAACGCCAGTGGCACAATCCCGAGAAAGACCATGATCGTGCCGTGCATCGCGCCCAACGTGTTGTAAAAGTCAGGCGTCATTTTCCCGTCCGGCATTGAGCCCGCGCCGAAAATATGCGGAAGCCACTTGCCGATCACCGGTAGCGCCTGACCGGGATAGGCCAGTTGCCACCTCATCAGCATCATTAAAGAAAACCCGAAGAAGAGGAAGATCAGCCCGGTGAATCCGTACTGGATGCCGATCACCTTGTGATCGGTCGAGAAAACATATTTTCGCCACCACCCGAGCTCGTGATGCTCATGGCCAGCCTCATGCTGATGTGGATGGGGATGCGTTTCGAGAGAAGTGGAAGCGTCCATTCAGGAAAAAGTTACCGCTTCAATATCTAAAGA
>QHOD01000009.1 GCA_003218615.1 Verrucomicrobiota bacterium | reverse complement strand
GCGACGCTTGTCCACTTCAGTGGCGCTGATCAAAAATATGACGTCGGATCCTGGGCCGTTTTCGACCAGATCTGATAATTGTTCGAGCGCAGCTTGAACGCTCGCGGCGCGGCTGATCGGGGTGTCGCCGAGGAAATTCGCGTTCTTTAGCCAAACTACTTTTGTGCTGCCAAAGAAAGGTAACGTTTGGAGCGCTTCGATCGTCGATGTTATGCGTGCCGTTGCTTGTTCGGCGCTTTCGGCCACACCATCGATGACTTCCAATCCGAAATCGCCCGTCTCTGGTGGTGTCAGTTGAGTCGCCAGCTCGGCGGCCACACGCTTGACTTCCGCTTCGTCCGACCCAAGTACGGCATAAACGTTGGTGCTTGCCGACCTTGTTTTTGCTTTTGGCATTCGATATTTTTTCGCATCGCGTATCTACAAATACAAGCGTCGAAGGCGATTCAGGCCTGCCGCGTCCATGGCGCAGCCAAGACGGATGAACCGCCCCTGCCAAATCACATCATGCGCAACGGGCAGGCAGGATTAAGCTCAATCGGCTCTTTGAACGGCACGACACCGTGCCGTCCAGCCTCTTCGATCGCAGAGGTTAAAGTTGCGAGTTCTTTTCTTAGGCGTTTTTAGTGGCCGCCGTGGCCATGGCCCATACCACCGCCTCGGCCAGATTTAAAGCTCGGTCCATGACCGACGCTCTTGCTAGTAAAACCGACATTCTTGCCGGAAACGTGCCCTTTGCCATGGCTACTGGTGCTCTTGCCGTGGACGCTGCTGCTTTTGCCATGGATGCTGCTGCTTTTGCCATGGGTGGTCTGAGTATTTTGCGCATGCAACGCCGCCTGGCTGGACCGATGGGCGTCGCTCACAATCCTGCCAAAATTTAGGCCGTTATCGTGTGCAATTTTGCCCCAGCCCTCGCCCGCTTGGTGCATCGCAACGAGATCGTTGAAGGTCAGACTAGATCCATTAGCAGCCAGCGCATTAGCCAGCAGGTGCGCGTTCCCCAATTCGCCCCAGCCAAGCCCCGTCGACGCCCTCTCCGCTTGCAGCGTATCGACCGCAACGCCGGTCTCATCCGAGATTCTCGTCACGACAGCGCCGTTTGAAACGACAGCGCCGAATACGAGAAAGAGTGCCGCTGTAATTAAACTTAACGTTTTCATATAAATTAAACTCCAGTTTTGTACACAGGTTTCGGTTTGAGCGGGGAAAATGGTTCCCTGATTTACACAAAAATATCTGTGGCAGCGCCGGCGCTCCGCGCCGTTCGGACATCACCCGGCGATGTTCCTACCGCGTTGGGTTCCATGGCAAGGCGTCGAGATCCACATTGCCGCCGGTAAGAATAATCCCCACGCGTCGTCCATTCACATCGATCACACGTTCGAGAATCGCTGCGTACGGCACAGCTGCGGAGGGCTCGACGATGATCTTCATGGTTTCCCAAATCGTGCGCATCGCTGAGACGATCGCTTCCTCGCTCACGGTCACAATGTCGTCCACGTAACGTTGGATGATCGCAAAATTTGGTTCGCCGACATTCGTGCGCAGTCCATCGGCGATAGTAAATTTCTTTTCAGTCACGATCCGCCGTCCGGCGCGAAATGATTGCGCGGCATCATCAGCATTCGCCGGCTCGACAGCAATCACCTTGATTTCCGGTTGCATCGATTTTGCCGCGATCGCTGTGCCGGCAAGCAATCCACCACCGCCGACTGGGCACATTAATACATCGAGATCGGCAGCCTCTTCGAGTAATTCCATCGCGGCTGTCCCCTGCCCCGCTATCACGTCCTCGTTTTCAAACGAGTGAACCAACGTCGCGTCGGTTTTTTTGATTACTTCTGCGCATGTCGATTCACGCGCCTCTTCTGTGGGTTCGCAAAAGACAACCTGCGCGCCATAGCTCTGGACTGCGCGGATCTTTACCTTTGCCGAATTGGAAGGCATGACGATATGCGCAGGAATACCGCGCAGTTTCGCTGCGCGCGCCAACGCTGTGCCGTGATTACCGGACGAATGCGTTGCCACACCGCGCTGCGCTATCGCATCATCGAGCGAAAAGACTGCATTCGTGGCGCCGCGCGCCTTAAACGCGCCGATCTTCTGGAAATTTTCGCCCTTAAAGAACAGCGACGCCCCGCTGGCGTCGTTCAGTCGCTCACTCGTCAACACCGGCGTGCGACGAATGAACGAACGAATTCGCTCATGCGCGGCGCGAATTCTATCGAGGTCGATTGACATGACACACTATGGGTTATGGGCCTACGCTTGGACTACGGAAATGTTCGGGGCGCGGGCCGAGGCCGATGAAACGGGCCGGAATTTGCCGCAGAATTGGAAACCATTTCAGCATGCGAAGCACAAAGGGCAACGAATTGCGTCGTCCCGATGCTTGGCCAGTAACTACGTGCCGATGAATGAACACCTGCATTCCTTGGATCAGCTGCGTCGGCCATTCGCGCCGCAGCTGCACTTGTCGCAAATCGGCCACGGAAACCGGACCGTTTCGCAATTTTTCCGCGAGTAGATTGGCCGTGGCAACGGCATCTTGAATCGCGAGATTAATCCCGACGCCGCCTGCCGGCGACATCGCATGCGCAGAATCGCCGATACAAAGCAATCCTTCGCGGCACCAATCGCGCAGCCGATTGATTTGAACTGTGAGCAATTTGATTTTTGACCAGTCATCCAACTCGTCCACTCGGTCGCGCAGAAATCCGGCGAAGCTCACAATGTCATTTTGAAATTGTGCTAGTCCGTTCGCTTTGATCTCACTGAACCCGCCCTTCGGAATCACGAAGCCGCATTGCCAGTAATCGCCGCGATCGAGCAGCACGAGCAGTTTGCCGTGCTGAAAAAAGCCGAACGATTGTTCCGGGTCATCCTTCTTCTTTGAGATACGCATCCAGAGCACATCAATCGGCACGCCAAATTCGCGCCGTTCAAATCCGCCGCGAGTGTGAACGGTTGAGTGTCGCCCATCCGCGCCGATGACGAGGTCCGCGCGCATTTCTATTTCGGCGCGCGGAGTTTTTGCGCGAACTCCCTTTACTCGCTCATTCTCAATCAACAAATCGACAACCTCAGTTTGCACATGCAATTGGAAACTTGGAAAACGTTTCGCGTGACTGGAGAGAAAATTCAGGAAATCCCATTGCGGCATGAACGCGATGAACTTGCAACGTGTAGGGAGCTTGGTGAAATCAGCGATCGGCACGACCTGCCCATTAATGACACCGCGCAGTTCTCGAACTTCCTGATGCGGCTGTTTCAGGAATTCATCGAGCAACCCAAGCTCGTGCATCAACTCCAGCGTGGAGGGATGAATGGTGTCGCCGCGGAAATCGCGATTGAAATCAGCATGCGTTTCCAAGACAGCCACATCCACGCCGGCGCGCGCGAGCAGGTAACCGGCCATCATACCCGCCGGCCCGCCGCCTACGACTACGCAACGCGTCTCCAGTTTTTCAACCACGGATGCCACGGATAACACGGATGAAAAACAATAACCACTAATGCACATGAATAGACACGAATTTCATCTTCCTGATTAGTGTTCATTGGTGTTCATTGGTGTTCATTCGTGGTTAAACTAATGGAGCCGCTTTTTCTCGACGAAGAACAAGTGCGTCAGCGTCTGCAGATGGAAGACTTGATTCCCGCGATGGAAAAAGCGCTAATCGATTTCTCGGCGGGAAAAGTGACCCAGCCTGTCCGCTCGGTTATCACGGTCGATCCGCCGGGCGGGTTTTTCGGAATGATGCCGGCTCTGACTTCTGAAGGACTTGGCATAAAGATCGTCACGTTCTATGCGACCAATGCAGAGCGCGGAATTCCGACGCACATGGCGACGATTTTTTTGGTCGATCCCGAAATCGGCGCGCCGCTGGCGGTTATGGACGGCACACTAATCACAGAAATGCGCACCGCGGCAGTTTCAGCTGCGGCGACGAAACTTCTCGCTTCGCCCGATGCAAAGATTCTGGCAATTCTTGGCAGCGGCGTCCAAGCCCGGAGTCATGTTGAGGCGTTAAAACTTGTGAGGCGGTTCGAGGAAATTCGCGTTTGGAGTCCAACCGCTGCGCATGCGGAGTGTTTCGCGAAAGAGGTTGGCGCGAAAGCGATGTCGGCCGAAGAAGCCGTGCGGGGCGCCGATGTCGTCGTGACGGCGACAAATTCTAAGACAGCAGTGTTAAAAGGTTCATGGCTAAAGCCTGGTTGTCATGTCAACGCCGTCGGAGCGTGTCGACCCGATTGGCGCGAGTTGGACGATGACGCAATGACAAAAAGCGTCGTCTTTGTCGATTCGCGCGAAGCAACGATGAAAGAATCCGGTGACGTCATTCTTTCCGGCGCGAAAATTTATGCCGAGCTCGGCGAAGCATTCGCCAGCAAAATCCCGCCCCGCGAAAACGAGACGACAATTTTTAAATCTCTCGGTATGGCGGTGGAAGACATTGCTGCGGCGCTGGTGGTTTACCGATCGGTTACGGAAAATAGAAATCAGAGACCAGAAGTCGGAGGTCAGTAATTGGCGTCGACCCGCGTGATCTGCGCAATCAACGGTTAACACCCAGCCACATTCGCTTGCAAAGCGAGTCCATCGCAGAACAGTTGACAGCGCGATGCCAGGAAACGTTGAAGAGCTGAATTCGAAAATCGAGCATGCGGCTGCCGACCAGCAGTTGATGGAATCGACAGCGAAGAATATTCGCACGCTGCTCACCGGTGCGCCGTCCGATCTTTATTTGCGAGCGGTCGAGGAGCTTGCGGAAGCCGATGAATGGCCCGAATTAAACGATCGTTTTTATCAGACGCTTGCATTTGGAACGGGCGGTCTTCGCGGTCGCACCATCGGTAAAATCGTGACGAAAGCGGAGCGTGGCAGCTCGCGTGAAGACGAACGGCCGGAATTTCCATGCGTCGGGACCAACGCCATGAATTTCTTCAACATCAGCCGGGCGACGCGAGGATTGGTCGCTTATCTGCATGACTGGAACCAACGCAACAAAATCTCAGCGAAACCAAAAATCGTGATCGCACATGACCCGCGCTTTTTCTCGAAGGAATTCGCCGAGCTTGCCGCCAAGGTTGCGGCCGATAACGGTTGCGACGCATGCGTGTTCGATGGACCGCGTTCGGTGCCGGAGCTTTCCTTTGCCGTTCGCTATCTCAAGGCCAGCGCAGGCATCGTGATCACGGCAAGTCACAACCCGCCCTACGATAACGGCTATAAAGTTTATTTCAGCGACGGTGCGCAAGTGATCGAACCGCACGCAAGCGGAATCATCGCCAAAGTAAACGCGATTACGACCGAAACCTTTACGCCGCTGCCGAAAGATCGACAAGGGAGAGTGACGACGATCGGCAAAGAAATCGACGAGGCTTATATGGAGCGGCTCGAGACGCTGATTCTGGATCCCCGGATTATTCCGCGAGCGAAATCGCTGCGCATCGTTTATTCGCCGCTCCACGGAACTGGCCGGGTGATGATCAAACCGATGCTGAAACGGCTCGGCTTCAATTTCACAGTGTTGCCAGAACAAGATCGTTTCGATGGCCGATTCCCAACAGTGAAATCGCCGAACCCGGAGAATGCCGAGGCATTAACCATGGCGATTGATCTTGCTGAAAAAGAAAATGCCGATCTTGTGGTGGCGACCGATCCGGACTGTGACCGCATGGGCGCCGCGGTTCGTGCAAAGGACGGCAAAATGAAATTGCTGACCGGAAATCAAATCGGCTCGCTGCTCGCTTACTACCGCACAAAGACGCTGTTCGATGAGGGGATTCTCAATAAGAAAAACGCAGCGCGCGCCGTGATCATCAAAACGTTTGTTACCACCGATCTGCAGAAAGCGATCGCGGAACATTATGGCCTGCGCTGCGTCGAGACATTGACCGGCTTCAAATACATCGGCGCGAAGCTGGGCAAATACGAACGCGCGATTCCCGAAAAGCTGCGACAAAAGTATGTCGATCTTTCCGAAGATGAAACACGGCGGCTTCGTCTTGATCACTCGTCGTTTTACGTCTTTGGCGGCGAAGAAAGCTACGGCTATAGCGGCGCCGATTTCGTTCGCGACAAGGACGGCAACGGCGCCGTGATCATGTTTTGCGAAGTCGCTGCTTATGCCAAGTCGCGCGGCCAGACGGTGGACCAATTGCTCGATGAAATCTTCGCGACGTTCGGCTACTTCGTGGAGAAAAACGGTTCGCTCGTCTTCGAGGGCGCGGAAGGCGCAAACAAAATTGCGCGCCTGGCCGAATCGTACGCCACCGACCCGTTATCAGAAGTGCTTGGCTCAAAAGTGACGAGCATCAGAAATTTTGAAACCGACGAGATCAAAGACGTCGAAGGCGACGAAATTCCGAAAGAGAAGATGTCGATCTTCGAGTTAGACGACGGAACGCGGATTGCGGTCCGTCCCTCAGGGACCGAACCAAAGATCAAATATTACCTGTTCGCACAACGCCGGCCGCAAAAAGGCAAAATCGATTCTGCAGAGCTTAAGCAAATCAAAGCGGAAGTCGGAGAGAAACTCGATCGTCTCTGGGATTGGTTGCAAAAGGATGCTCAGTCGCGTCTGAGTAAATGACGCCAGTGAACTGGCTACGCAAAGCGCTGCGGTTTTGGCCTTGGCTGGCAGCGATTTCCACCGGGCTGCTTTGTGCCACCTGTTTTCCGCCGTTTGACCAAAGCTGGCTCTGCTGGATCGCGCTCACGCCGCTCATCGCGGCGGTTTGGTTTTCCGGGCAAAACGCAAAACGGCGGTGGATACGCAATTTGCTGCTCGGCTACGTCGCCGGGATTGTCTTTTTCACAACAACGTTTAGCTGGTTCGGTTCTCTGGGCGTTCTATACGAGAATTTCTGGCTGCGCGGATTATCGTTACTGCTCTCGTTATATCTCGGAGTCCACTTCGCGTTTTGGAGCTGGTTCGTGGGCCTGATTGCGCCTCGCGATTTTCTGATTTCACACCGGAATTTGCGGATCGCATTCCTCGGGGCGAGCGCGTGGGTCGCTCACGAATGGGTTCGCGGCTGGCTGTTCAGTGGTTTCGGCTGGAACGGGCTTGGCGTCGCCCTGCACGGCACCTGGCCGCTCATCCAAATCGCGGAATTCACGGGCGTGACCGGCTTGTCGTTCGTGGTCGTGTTTGGGAACGTCATTGCCCTGACAACGCCGCTCCGTTTGTATTTCGAAGCACGGACGCGTGAAATGCGACCGCATTTCGACTTTACGCTCACTTTGGCTGGAATGGTGGGGCTTTGTGCGTTTGGCCTCTACAGCGTGCAGAATCGACAAGTAGCGAAACCTCTTCGCGTCGCAGCCGTGCAAGCGGACATTCCGCAACAGGAAAAATTCGATCCGCAATTTAGCGCCCAAATTTTCGCGCGCTTTTCGCGGCTGAGCGATCTCGCGCTCCGGTCCAGTCCCCCACCCGATGTGCTGATCTGGCCGGAGAGCTCCATGCCCGACCCGGTGCGCGGTCCGAACACCGAAAGCAACCAATTCGTTACCGAGTTTTCCGCGTCGTCAAAAACGGATCTGCTGCTGGGTACGCTCGATGTGGAAGATCGACATGATTACAACGCCGCGGTTTTGATTTCGGGCGGCACGCATCAAATGCAAATTTACCGCAAGGTGCATCTCGTGCCGTTCGGTGAATACATTCCGCTGCGACATTCGTTTCCGCTTTTCGCTGCGGTGGCGAGCAGGTGGGTGCCGGGTGATTTTGATGTCGGCCGGGATTATACTCTGTTTCGCCTGACGAATGGCGTAGAGATCGCGCCATTGATTTGCTTTGAAGACACCATCGGCAATTTGGCCCGACAATTCGTGCTTCGCGGCGCAAACCTGCTCGTGAACGTCACAAACGACGCATGGTTTTTACATTCGGCCGGTTCGCAACAGCATTTGGCGAACGCTATTTTCCGCTGCGTTGAAACGCGCCGGCCAATGGCGCGAGCGGCCAACACCGGAGTCACCTGTTTTGTGAACGAGTTCGGCCGAGTGACGCAAATATTGCAAGACGAGACGGGCGGCACATTTACCGAAGGCGTACTCACGGGCGAGATCAAGGTTCCGACTGACGGCGAACTAACGTTTTACGTCCGTCGTGGCGAGCTGTTTGCGAAGGTGTGTGCGGGTGTAACGATCACTGCAATTATCGTGATGATTTTGGTACGTCGACGCAGATTGTAGAGGCGCTCGCCGCGGCGAGCGCCTGATTGATAGTTCGGTGCTTGACACAAGCACCGCTACAACGCCTCGCCGGAGTTCGCCGCATGTGATACAACTCGCACCCGTGCCTGTTCATCTGCCACTCGATCATCTCAGCGAACTTTGGCCGAGAAAATTTCACGGCGCGCGCATCGGCGCGTTGCTACATCCCGCATCCGTCTCTGCAAAGCTAGAACATACCTCGCGGATTCTTGAGCGGCACAACGGCGACCTGTTTCGCCTCGCCGTGTTTTTCGGTCCGCAACACGGATTTCTCGGGCAAACCCAGGACAATATGGTGGAATGGAAAAGCTACGAGCACCCGCGGCTTGGCGTTCCCGTTCACAGTCTTTACGGCGAACATCGCGAGCCGACTGCAGAAATGTTAGAGGGTCTGGATGTTTTGCTTGTCGATCTTCAGGATATCGGTGCCCGTTATTACACGTTTATTTGGACGCTCTATCTTTGCCTGCGCGCCTGCGAAAAACGCGGCGTCGAGGTCGTGCTTCTTGACCGGCCAAACCCGATTAACGGCGTAACAACAGAAGGACCGGTGCTCGACCTCAATTACAAATCATTTGTCGGGATGCATCCGATTCCGGTACGCCACGGAAAGACGATCGGCGAACTTGCACAGCAATTTCGAAAGGAAGCGTTTCCTGAATGTCGATTGTCGATCCTACCAATGAAAAATTGGCAACGCGCGATGTGGTTTGACGAGACTGGTTTGCCCTGGGTAATGCCCTCTCCCAACATGTCGACGCCCGAAACCGCGATCGTTTATCCCGGGATGTGCTTACTCGAAGGAACAAATATCTCTGAGGGACGCGGCACGACACGCCCATTCGAAATTTTCGGCGCACCATTTATAGCCGCAGAAACGCTTTGCGACGAGCTGAACGCATCGAAACTACCGGGAGTTTTCTTTCGTGAAAATTATTTTCAGCCAACGTTCCACAAATTCGCGGGAGAACTCTGCGGCGGCGCGCAACTACACGTGACTAATCGCGAAACTTTTCGTCCGTTTACGACAGGAGTGGAAATCATCAAGCGCATCCGCAAGATTTACGGCGGACAGTTTCAATGGAAGCAGCCCCCTTACGAATACGAATGGAAACACCTTCCGATCGAAATCCTGATTGGCGGCCCAATCGACGCGGTTTTCGGCGATTAATCGGCGCGGTCGTTGTCGCTTGGTCGATGTCGATCTTGCCGCAAACTCTCGCCGACATTCCGTGGCCGGAAGTAGTGCAACGTCTTGCTTACGAAAATGAGAAACTGGCGCGGCGTCCGCAGGGTCACAACGGCGAGTATTTTATCGTCTGCACCCTTTATTACACGCCCATGGAATCCGGTTTCACTTTCGAACGCGGTTTTGATGCGACGCCCACGACGAAAGCTGGATTGCACGCGCAAAAGTATCCGCGCGATTTTTTGCGCTCCGTGAAAAAGGAAGGCTTTGGCCGGATCACCACACCGGTAAATGGGAATCATTACATTCGTTACAACGGCAGAGGTTCCTTCGCTTTCGCCTCACGGCCAACAGGGGGCGGTGGCACTCTCGTCGCGCGTTATTCCGCCGCGATTAAATCGAGTCAAGGCAGCCTTCGCCACGGCGCCATCATCGAGACGTCATCCCCCACTGTGCGGGAAATTTTTGGCAGCACGCGATGGAAAATCGTCGATACCGGCGGCGGTCTGCGCCGGTGGCAAGTGGACTGTTATTACGGGGAAGATGAACCGCTCGGTCCGGGCCGGTTCATGGGTCGGCCGCGCGGAACTACATTTGAGTACGCTTACTCCGACGCAAGAATCGTCCGGTGACGTGAGGGCCTTCACGGTTCGACTCAAATTTCACGGCGACCTCGATTTTTTTCTCGGGTCAAGAGAGCGTGGCGGAACTGTCGCGCGAGGCCTGGGCGAAAGAACATCGGTCAAAGATGTAATCGAGTCGTGCGGCGTCCCACATCCGGAAGTGGACTTGATCTTGGTTGATGGCCAGCCTGTCAATTTTGCCCACGTAGTCGAAGAGGATAGGATGGTCGATGTGTATCCGGTGGGGTTTTTGTCCACGCAATTCAAGAAAGATCGCTTACAAACGATCTGTGTTAAGCGCTTTATCGCAGATGGACATCTTGGCAAACTCGCCCGCGACCTGCGCTTGCTTGGCTTTGATGTCGCTTACAACCCACACGCGCAAGATCGACAATTGCTGCAGACGATGAAAACCGAGAATCGCGCATTGCTTACCAGGGACCGGCGTTTGCTCATGCATGCAGTTGTGCAAACGGGATATTGCCCACGTTCTCAAAATGCTGACGAACAGACGATTGAGGTAATCCGGCGCTTTGACCTTTTCGATTCGATTGCTCCGTTTACGCGTTGCCTTCGCTGCAATGCATCACTACAAAAGGTCACAAAAGCAGACGTAATTGAGAAGCTCGAGCCCCTCACCAAAATCTATTACGAGCAGTTTCGGCGATGCACCGGTTGCGGCCAAGTTTACTGGGCCGGATCACATTTCTCGAAACTTCAGAAACGTCTCGAACAAATTCGCGGGCAATTTTCGTAGGCCCGCTGTGTCAGCCGCAAATCGGACCGCTGGCCGCAGCCATCGGCTACAACTCGGATTCTCCTGGGCAAGTCGAGATTCAATCGTATTGTCGCCAGTTCTCAAAATGAAATTCGCGTCTCGTCGCGCTGTGTTCAGCGCGACCGTTCTTTTTGCCATTGGATTTGCGACGCCACTTCACGCCTACGCTCCGCTCGGGCATGAGATCGTTGGTGCGATTGCGGACGAGCGACTGGCGAATACACCGACCGCTGTCAAAATCCGCTCGTTACTCGACGGGATTCTCCTCGAAAAAGCGGCCGTGATTCCCGACGAGATCAAAGGTTGGGATAAGAAAGGCGTGGATGATCCGAAGAGTTTTCGCTACTCAACGCACCCAAAAATTGATGAGCAATTGCGCGATTTTTGGCGGGCGAATCAACCGACTCACGACATGACTTCAACGATGCCTTCGCATCATTGGTTTCACTACACCGACGTGCCAGTAGCACCGGCGCAGAAATACGCCGCAGGCACTGCTGGTCGCAGCAAGTGGGACATCGTGCACATGATTCCGTATTGCGTCGGAGTGCTGCAGGGGCGAGTGCCGGAACAAAACGAACGCAAAATTACCAAGCCTGTAGCGGTCATTTTGCTGGCTCATTATGTTGGCGATATTCACCAGCCTCTACATGTCGGTGCAGTATATTTCGATACGCAGGGTCGGGTAGCCGATCCCGATAAAGACAAATCAGCCCTGGCTGACGAAGGTGGAAACACATTCACGCTGGCACTCAGAGATGAGCCGCCGCGTCGGCGCGGAATTCACAAGACGAAATTCCACGGGTTTTGGGATTATGATGCGGTGAATGCACTCTTCCCTGAGGTGTCGAACACGCTGAATAGAAGCGAGCTCCAGGCACAGATCGAGCCGCTCAAAAGACAATTGGTACACGAGATGGCCGCACATGAACCGCAGAACTGGCGGCTGCCATTGAACATCGACATCCAGAATTACGCGGCAGCCTGGGCGGACGAGATTCTACCAATTGCGCGCGAAGCGCATGAGCGCTTGCAATTCACCAATGTGCACCCGGAAGAGGAGGAAGATCGCGTCGTCGCAGCGGGCGAAGCTAAAGAAAAACCTGAGCCGGACCACATTGCTTACCGCGCGTGGGCGGTGAATATTGTCCGGGAGGAATTACACAAAGCCGGCTGGCGCCTTGCCGATTTGCTAGAGAAGATTCTGTAGCCTGTCGCCAGGTATATCGGTGCCAAGCAAACGAGAACCCGGTACGACGTCCTTGACTCTCGTTGCCCTGAAATTCGACGGAACAAAAAATCGCGCCCGCCGCGGCCGGCGCGATTCATCCTTAAAGGTAGATGGAAACCGACAGCGCGATCAGGTTTCAGTCTGCTTCGCGTTCGCGGGCTTTTTGCACTGCGCTTTAAGTTGAGCGAACTGCTCCGCGGAAAGAATTCCTTTTGCCTGTTTCAGGAATGTTTTCCGGCTTTCTTTGGTGCAGCCTGCCTTCACGCAATCGGCCTGCCACGCTTCGATTTTTGCCTTTTGATCGGGCGTGAGATTGAGTGTGGCTAAATCAAGACACGCGGCTTTTTCAGTGTTCGACACGCCTTTGGCGCAACACGCCTTGTCTCCTGCGAACGCGCTGGATGAAATGAACATCGCGGCCGCAACTAAAGCTGCAGTAGTAATTTTGATCATGATGGATGCTCAGACACACATGCCTCTCAAAGCGTTCAATTGTTCGTCGTTGGAAAATATGGCTGGCGCGAACTCACTCACGCATTAAAACAAGATCGACAATGTCCACGACCCTGGAAGCTGTTCGTTCAATCCAACTCTCTGAAATACAAGAAGCGCGCGAACGAATCGCAAAGACAATCGTGCGCACACCGCTTCTCCATCTTGAATTGGGACCTGGTTATCCCGACATCCGCCTCAAATTGGAGAACCTCCAACCGATCAATGCTTACAAGTTGCGCGGCGCAGCCAACGCCGTGGCGATGCTCTCTGAATCCGAGCGCAAACGTGGCGTCTGGACAATCAGTGCCGGGAATGCCGGGCAGGGCGTCGCTTACGCAGCGCGACAAGCAGGCGTGCCATGCACGGTTGTGGTGATCGAGACCGCGCCCGCGTCGAAGATGGAACGAATGCGAGCCCTCGGCGCGAAATTGATTCCGGCGCCGTACGACATGGCCTGGAAAGCGCTCGAGGAGCGTTCGTTTCCCGGAGCAGAAGGCACCTTTGTGCATCCGTTTGACGATCACAACTTCATCGCGGGTCATGCCACGATGGGCCTCGAGATTCTTGAAGACGCGCCCGACACGGTGGCTGTCATCGCCAGCATTGGTGGTGGCGGACTGATCACCGGCGTCGGTAGCGCGATCAAGGCGCTCAGACCGGAGATCAGAGTCTGGGGTGTCGAACCGGAGACGGCCGCGCCCGCCGCGCTTTCATTTGAGAAAGGATCTCCACAAGTATTCAAAGAGTGGCGAGCCTCGTTTGTCGATGGCGCCGGCGGTCAAAGCTTATTCCCGCGCATGTGGGAGCGAATGAAACCCGTCGTGGATGATTACCTCGTGGTCAGCCTGGATGAGACAAAGAAAGCGATGCGCCTGATGGCGGAAAAGACACGAATTATCGCTGAAGGCGCAGGTGCTCTCCCGGTCGCTGCCGCGTTAACTGGAAAAGCCGGCAAGGGACCGATCGTTGCCATCGTTTCGGGCGGTAACATCGACATGAAAAAGTTTTGCCAGTTAATCGGGTCGTAAACAAATTGAATCCCGACCCAGGTATCCCTGCTACGCCGTAGGCTTGGCGAAGGTGGGCGGCAACATCGATCTGAAGAAGTTCTGCGACTTGATCAGTGTTTCAGCAGATTGAGTTCGTAAAAACGAACCTCAATTAGCTTTGATTTTTTCGTCCAAGTATTCGACAGGATTCTGATGAAAATAACGCTGTAGCTCGGCGTACATCTTTGGATGACGGGTGCACAGCGCGTGCGGTCGCTCGAAGAAAGCCTCGGTGGCCACCGCGAAAAACTCCGCTGAATCAGTGGCTCCGTAGGTGTCCAGAAGCGTCGGAATTCCGGTCTCATCGGCAGCGCGCAGCGACGCGAACTCGGCTCGCATGACTTCGCGCCACGACAATTGCTGCTCGCGCGTTGCCAGTTCTGGCACTCCATCGGCTGCGTAATTTTCATAGTCGAGTTGGTGAGCAAATTCGTGAAGGATAACGTTCTTCCCGTCGGAAGGGTCAGCAGCGCCGGATTTGGCGGCCTCCCAGGAAAGAACCAACGAGCCCATCCTGCGGCCGGTCTCGCCAAGACGGGTCATGGTCCCCTCTTCCCACACGTGATCCTCAATCTGCCGTCTCTCCTCCACCATGTATGCAGAGGGATAAACGAGAATTGTCAGCAGACGCGGGAAATAGTCCGTCTTGCGATGCAACAACAGAAGACAAGCTTGCGCTGCGATAGTCATGCGAATCTCATCAGTGATTGCGAGCCCGCCACATCCTTCGAAACGCTTTTCCGCAAGAAACACTTGGGTGTGGCCCAGAAGCTCAGCCTGGTCATTTGCAGAAAGCCGACGAAAAAACGGAACATTGCGCTCGATCATCCGCATCCAGTCTCCTGGAAAAGGCTGAGCCCGTAGCCGCAGCCGGCGTCTCTGCTTCAGCAAACCGAACATCATCTCAAAATCTAGGTGCCCCGTCGGACAGCGCCTACCGAAATTGCTTCGCTCGGGCGAAAGATCGACATATCAAAAGTCTGGTGCGCGGCGGATCTGAAGGCGCATAA
>QHOD01000192.1 GCA_003218615.1 Verrucomicrobiota bacterium | reverse complement strand
TCCTCGGCTTTAAATTTCACTTTCTTAAGGTTAAGAACGATGTCGGTCACGTCCTCGACCACGCCTGGTAGAGTGGCAAACTCATGTTGCGCACCGGTGATTTTTACCGCGGTGATGGCCGCACCTTCCAAAGAGGAAAGCAGGACGCGCCGGAGCGAATTTCCAACGGTGTGACCGTAGCCGGCTTCAAACGGCTCGGCGATGAATTTTGCGTAAGTATCTGTGGCTGTGCTCTCGTCTTTGACGAGAGTTTTCGGCATTTCAAAACGACCGTAACGGATTGGCATAATTCAATTGCGGATTGCGGATAGCGGATTTTGGATAGTTCTTCTTTCCGATTTCCGGTATCTACTTTCCGGTATTCCTCATCGCCGGGTTTCCCCTGGCGAGTGCGGCTTCACGTCAAGCGACGGAGACCCAGGGACCAACGGCGTAATTTCAAAAACTCGCTGCGGAGTGGAAAATGAACACCATGGCGCATCAAATGCAAGCGCCATTATGCTTCGGCGATTTCGTCCGGCAATTCATTGGAGGATGCCGATCTTTTCGGGAAATGCGTGGCCAGCATTTTACCGATTTCCTCGATCGCTTCGACGATAGCATGGTTGAATTTTTCTTTCTGAAAATGCGCACGCATTGCATCGACAAGTCGCTGCCAGAATTCTTCGCCGCATTTCTCATGAATTGCTGTGTCGCCCACCACGGCAAACTTGTGCGCGCGGGGGGCAACGAAAACGAGCACGGCATTTCGCTCGCGGGTTTTCTGCATGCCAAGCCGGTGAAATTTCTTCTGCGCCCCAATTAGCGGATCGACATTTAATTTACCGCGTTGGATAAAAACGCGGATCTGGCCGGAAGTTTTTGATTCCGCTTCGCGAATCGCGCTAACGACCCGATCGTGTTCGAGCTTGCTCAGAAATTCCTTCGTTCGCATTTGGCTACCAACTCGAACCTGCCCCGCCGCCACCAAAACTGCCGCCTCCGCCGCTGAATCCGCTGGATCCACCGCCTCCGGACGACCAACCGCCTCCGCCACTACCCATCGGGAAAAAAATGGGACCCCCTCGGCCTGATGAATAGCCGTAACCGCCAAGTCGCCGCATCACTCTCGAAATCACGATCAGTACAATGACAAAGATGATGAAGAATAAGAAATTCGGAGCGCCCGTTTTGCCGCGGTTCTCCGCAACCGTTTTTCCCGATCCTTTGTACTCGCCCCGGATTGCTTTGCAGATCAAATCAATGCCAGTGGCCAGCCCGCCTTGATAATCGCCATTACGGAAATGGGGCTTGATATGGTACTCGGTGATGTCGAATGCCGTAACGTCCGGTAGCGCACCTTCCAGGCCGTAGCCGACCTGGATAAACATCTTGCGGTCCTCAATGAAGACGAACAGCACGGCGCCGTTTCGTTTATCTTTTTGGCCGATGCCCCAGGATTGGGCGACACGCTGCGTGTAATCGTCGATCGACGAATCGCTTTGCATTTTCGGAAACACGGCGACGACAACCTGATCCGATGTCTCACGCTCGAACTGCGCGAGCTGTTCGTTGAAACGATGAGCGGCTTCCTTCGAAACGACGCCCGCGTAGTCGTTGAAGTAAGCCGTTGGCTTCGGCGGAATGACTTCGGCGGCGCGTAGTTCTAGTGCGAGAAAAACTGTGACCGCTATGGCGAACAGCGCGATTTTTCTCGCCATAAATCCCCGTAGCGGCAGCCGTGCCGGCTGCAATGTCGCGGGCGACATGTCCGCCACTACAGCAAGATCGACAATCACAATTACGGCGAACCAGTCGGTGCAGGAGACGCAGCGGCGGGCGTGCCAAAATTAAAATTCACGGCCGGCGGTCGCTCCGCCCCTGTTTGGGCAGTGAAAAACGGTCGCGGCGCAAAACCGAACATGCCCGCGATCAAATTTGTCGGAAAACTGCGCACTGCGATATTGTAATTCTGCACTGCTGTGTTGAAATTGCCGCGCTCGACTGAAATGCGGTTTTCAGTTCCTTCCAGTTGCGCTTGGAGGCTGAGAAAACTTTGGTTCGCTTTCAGTTCCGGATAACGCTCAACCACCACCAGCAAACGCGAGAGCGCATTGCTCAGTTGCCCTTGAGCGGCTTGGAATTGCTGCAGCTGCGCCGCATCGGTAGGCGCTTTGTTTGGATCAAGTTGGACACGGCCGACGCTGGCCCGCGCATTCGTCACTTCGACAAGGGTCGATTTTTCGAAGTTCGCTGCGCCTTGTACCGTGTTTACGAGATTTGGAATCAAATCTGCGCGTCGCTGATAGACGTTTTGCACCTGTGCCCAACTTTGATCGACAGCTTGCTGCAAGCGGACGAGGCGATTGTAGCTGCCTCCCAGTGCGAGGACCGCAACAATCACGATGAAGAGCAGGATGGCGACTACCGCACCGCAACCGATGGCGAATTTGCTCATAGATAAGATCGACAATCGCTCATGATTACTTTTTTGCGACTCGCGTCACCTGCGATGCGACTGCCTTCCATTCGCCATTCTGCTTTACGAACGTATCCGTCCAAACGTATTTCCCGCTCAGATCCTGGGTTTTCGTGTGCGCTTTGATCGAGCCTTGGCCGACAACGATTCCCGTATCTCCGTAAAACCGCACTTTTAAATCATCAATCTTGAAATCCGTGAAGACGGTGTCGCCGGTCATGCTCTTCATGTCTTCCTGTTTGTTGACTATCCTGCCGTCGAACCAAACGACCGTGAAATCTTCCGTCTCCAGCCGGTGCGTATATGAGCTGTCACCTTTGACGCGAGCTTCCGCCCATTCGCGCTGCATCTTAATAAGCGCCTGCTCGTCCTCTGAATTCTGTTTCACAATACCTGATCGTTTGCCAGACGAATGAGCAAGTCAACCCTGCGCATCAGTTATCGGATGTGGCCGAGCACGAGGCGCAAGAAATCTGCATCGGAAAATCTCGCGTTCGATCCTTGGCGCACAATGATTGCCTTCAGGGACGGAATGACGAAGAGGCGCTGATATCCAGAGCCAAGCGCCACTACCATATCGGCAGGCGCGTCCTTGCAGATGCAGACATCTGTCCATCGGGCGCTTTCCCATGGCAGATCGAGCATTCGTTCCATGTCTGCCTCGCGTCCGCTCTGCGCCTCCTGGTTTAGCCAAAATGTGAGGCCGTATGACGGATTTGCTGGCGACCCCGAGAACGCCTCGCGTACTGAATCTGCCGGAACAATTTGGCGCCCATGATAATTGCCGCGCCGTAGTACTAACTCACCTAGCCGCGCCCATTCGCGAGCGGTTAATTCAAAACCCGTTGCGGGCAGCGGATTGCCGTGCGCATCTTTTTTGTAATTGAGGCGACCGAGCCCAAGCCGATTTAGCACCCGTCCCTCAATGTAAGCGGTCGTTGTACGCCCGTTTAATTTTCGCCGCAGCAGCTCCGAAAAAATCTGGAGATGACTCGGGCCGTAAATGAAAGCCGAGCCGGGTTCAGCAGCGAGCGGCAATCGAATCGCCATGGTATTTCGATCGCGTATCGATGGACGTTGAAGACGCGACGCGCCTTCAACGCCGTCGGTCTGATTGAGTAACTGGCGGATGGTGATCTGCGATTTGCGCGGGTCGCTCTTCCATTCAGTGATCGTGTCGGAGACGGGATCGTCGAGTTTGAATAGTCCATCATGGACCGCCGCGAGTGCGGCGATTCCCCAGAAGCTTTTTGTTCCGCTGAAGATCGGCCATCTGCCGTCAGCCGATCCGCCATTGGCGTAATGTTCGAAAATAGTCCGGCCATTTTGCATGACCAGCATGGAAACGCCGCGTTTGCTCTCGGAGTATTTTGCGGCGCGTGCACAATCTGCTGAGCGGATCTCCGCAAAGGCTGACGTCGATGTTATGAGCGCGATCGCCAGCAGGAGCCTATAGACGCCTCGCTCAGCAAGGCGCGGCACGGATATGTTTTGCATGCGTGCGTCGCGTCGCCCACAGGTCGACGGCTACAGGTTCGTTGTAGCCGGGGGCGGTGACCCCGGCTCGCTGATATTACCGATACCGCCCGCAGAAGGGCGCGCGACCGGCAGACGGCGCGTGCGTAATTCTTCCACGTTCGGCAGTTCGTCCAGATCGCGCAGCCCGAAATGATCGAGAAAAAATTGAGTCGTTTCGTAGAGAAGCGGTCGACCAGGGATTTCCGCGCGCCCGGCAATTTTGACGAGGCCGCGTTCCATCAATGTTTGCAGCACGCCATCGATGTTCACGCCGCGGACGGCTTCAACATCGGCCCGTGTGATCGGCTGGCGGTAGGCAATGATTGCGAGCGTCTCAAGCGCAGGAGCGGTAAGGCGCGCCGGTTTAGCTGCGGGAAAGAGCTGACGCACCCACCCGGCAAAGGCTGGATCGGTAGCGAGCTGCCAGCCTTCGGCTTTTTCGATAATCTGGAAAGCGCGCTGTTGCTGGATGTATTCGCCTTTCAACTGCTGAA
>QHOD01000191.1 GCA_003218615.1 Verrucomicrobiota bacterium | reverse complement strand
TTTCAAATTCGCTCGCGAAGCACGCTCTGCGTTAGGCCTTAACCGTTCGAACCTTGGATAACTGCCTGATTTCCAGGATCACCCGCTCGACGTGCGAGTAGATGTTGAACGAGGGCGGACGCAAAAATCCAATCAGCGTTTGATTGCCTTCACGTGCGAAATCAACCGCGAGAGTGGACGGCGCTGAGACAGCGGCGACGATCGGAATGCCCGCCGCCAGCGCTTTTTGCATGATTTCGAAGGAAGCGCGGCCGCTGACGAGTAGAACATGTCGATCCAACGGAAGTAATTTGTCCAGGAACGCCCGCCCGATGGCTTTGTCGACGGCGTTGTGACGGCCGATGTCTTCACGGACAATTTTCAATCCGCCATTAGCATCGAAAATTCCAGCGGCATGAATCCCGCCCGTTCGCGTGAAATCGCCCTGCTGTTTCCGCAATCGATCCGGAAGACAAAGCAGCGTTTCGATGCCGATCCTGAACGTTGTCGATCGTATCGCGGGGAAATTTTGCCGGATCGCTTCGATGCTGGTCTTGCCGCAGAGTCCGCAACTGCTCGAGATCGTTCCGAAGCGCTGTATTGAATTGAGTTTCAGTTTCAGGCCGGCGGCAAGATCGACAACGACCGTGTTCTCACCATCCGTGGAAATTTTTGCGATCCCCTCGCGCCGGCGGACGACTGCCTCCGAGACCAAAAACCCGGCTGCGAGTTCTTCGTCGTGACCCGGCGTGCGCATGGTGGTCGCCAACACCCTGTGACCAACCCGAATCTCGAGGGGCTCTTCAATCGTAAGATCATCGGGCAAGTACTCCAGTTTGCCGTCGCGTTTTCGCCTGATGATTTTTTGCGAACCGACCCCGTTTTCTTTCATGTTAAACGAATCGTCTCGATGTTATCATGAAGGCGGTGGAAATCCGCCATCTTTACATTTCGCCGGGTCATAATTTTGTGGGTCATCACGGACGCGAACCGGACGCGTATCCCATGATTGAGCTGCCGATGATCGAATGTGTGACGGGGCGCGGTATCCGCGGGGATCGCTACTTCGATTTTAAAGACGATTACAAGGGCCAGATCACATTCTTGTCTCTGGAAGTCTTCGATGATCTTTGTCGCGCGCTGCAACTTCAGGACTGCTCGCCTGCCGTAGCGCGGCGCAATGTGATCAGCCGCGGTGTCGATCTTAATGGATTAATCGGCCAGGAATTCAAAATCCAGGAAGTCCGTTTCCATGGCATCGAGGAATGCAGGCCGTGCTACTGGATGGATCGCGCCATCGGACCCAACGCGCAGGAATTCCTGAAAGGCCGCGGCGGTCTGCGCGCGAAAATTTTGACCGACGGAAAATTGCGACGCGCGGAAGCGTAACCTAGGCATCTTGCCTGACTGGTCGCACAGGCTTCCAGCCTGGAGCCCAAGTGCCCGCACGACCAGACAGCCAAGATGGCTGTGTTACGTTTCCCAATGAATATCAGTGCGGTCTTGCTCGCTGGCGGCGAATCGCGCCGCATGGGCGAAGATAAAGCCACACTTCTCTTTCACGGAAAACCGCTTTGGCAAATTCAGCTCGAGCTTTTGCGAAAATTGGATCCGGCGGAAATTTTTGTTTCTGCAAGAACTGACCCGGCCTGGCGGCCTGACGACGTGCAATTTGTGGCAGACGATTCTCCGTCGCGCGGCCCCCTCAGTGGACTGGCTGCTTCGCTGAACCTGATGCGCGGCACTCATCTGCTTGCCCTGGCCATCGACATGCCGTTCATGAGCGAGAGCTATTTGCGGTCCCTCTGTCTGGAAATTGAACCTGGTCGTGGCGTTCTTCCGAAAATCGACAACCGCGCTGAACCGCTGGTCGCCATTTACCCGCGAGAGGCGGGTATCGATTTTCGGAACGCGCTTGCCGGTGCCGATTTCTCCTTGCAAACACTAACCAGCCGCCTCGTCAGAGCTGGAAAACTCCGGCCGATGCGTGTTTCAGACGAAGCGCGAGAATTTTTCCGAAACCTGAATCAACCTGCCGACGTCCAATCAGCCTAACGTTTCCTTGAGAGCGGCGCGCGCTGCGTGATAACCGCACATGCCATGAACGCCGCCACCCGGCGGAGTTGACGCCGAGCACAAATAAATGCCGGGCAGCGGTGTGCGATACGGCGTGGGACTGAGGATCGGGCGTGCGATTAATTGCGCCAGGTTCGTGGCGCCACCGCTGATGTCGCCACCGGCCAGATTCGGATTCGATTTTTCCAGATCGACGGCACTCATCTTGTGCCGGGCCAGAATGCAATCGCGGAAACCGGGGGCAAACCGCTCAATTTGCGCTTCCATGCGCTCTGACATGTCGATCTTGCAACCGAACGGAACATGACAATAGGCCCAGAGGGTATGCTGCCCCTGTGGAGCGCGTGTCTCGTCAAACAGACTTTGTTGCGCGACGAGCACAAACGGGTGCTCGGGTATTTGGCCGCGCGCGATTTCGCGTTCTGCCCGGGCAATTTCATCGAGCGTGCCGCCGAGATGAATTGTGCCGGCGCGTTTGCAGACGTCAGCTTGCCAGGGAATCGGCGCGCTCAACGCGTAATCAATTTTGAAAATTCCCGGGGCTTGCCGGAAACCTTCGAGTCGTCGGCGGTAACGTGCCGGCAATTTATTGCCCGCGATGCGGACGAATTGCCAGGGTGAGATGTCGAGCAAGACCGCGCGCGATTTTGGCAAATCGTCGAAATTCTCGACCCGATGGTTGATGTCGATCTTGCCGCCGAGTTCGGCAAGATGAGCGGCGAGCGCGTTCGCGATCGTCTGGGAGCCGCCGCGTGGAATTGGCCAGCCCACGGCATGTCCCGCCGTTCCAAGGACGAGCGCAAATGCCGAAGATACGACCGCTTCCAGCGGCAGAAATGAATGCGCAGCGATTCCGGCAAACAACGCGCGTGCTGGCTCATGTTTAAATAAGCTTTTGGCCAGCAAACTTGCTGGACAGAGCCCGGGGATTCCAAATCGTGCGAGAGCGATTGGATGCCGCGGCAAATGCAGCATTGGTTGCAGAAATTCAGTCGCCAGTTTTTCCCAATCGTGTGCCAGCGGTTTCATCAGCCGGCGATAGGCACGCGAATCCGCCCCTAACGAATCCGCCGCAAGATCGACATCCCGATGCAGACATGCCGCAGCCCCATCGTCGAGCGGATGGGCCAGCGGAATTTCCGGTTGAATCCACGTTAGCCCAAATCGCGCGAGTGGAAGCGTTTTGAAAAAGGGGGAACCGGCGGCGAGTGGGTGAACGGCCGAACAAACATCATGGACAAATCCCGGCAGCGTCAGCTCAGCCGAGCGCGCGCCGCCGCCGATGGAGGAGTTGGCTTCCAGCACGAGAACAGAATGTCCGGCGCGGGCGAGGGTGATCGCGGCGGCGAGACCGTTTGGTCCCGATCCAACAACAACTGCATCATAGTCAGTCGCCATATCGAATACCGGCGGAAAAGCAGATTGACTCAGAGATCGAACCGCGATTGCGCCTAAGGGCGGTGCATGGAGGCGGCAAGACGGGGCGAGATTCTATTATGAGACGCATCGGCATCATTCTATTTCAGTTGCTCGTCACCCCGGCCAGCTTCTTCTATATCCATTCCGCGGGGAAATCGCCATGCCTCCAACCAAGACCAAAAGGGTAATAGCCGCGCTCGGACTTTTGCTCGCAATTTTGGCCGCATTTGCGACGCAATCGTGCGCGAAGTCTCGCGAGGATGCACACACGCGGCGAGTGGCCGGGCGTGTGAAAACGGAGTTTCTCCACGCCTGGCGCAACTACGAGCGTTACGCCTGGGGACACGACGCCTTGCGACCGTTGAGCAAAACTCCGCACGATTGGTACGGGCAGTCGCTTTTGATGACGCCGGTCGATGCGCTCGACACACTCGTTTTGATGAAGCTTGATGCCGATGTCGCGAAGGCGAAGGCGCTCATCGTCAACGATCTCTCTTTTGATCGCGACATTTATGTTAAAAATTTTGAGATCACTATTCGTCTGCTCGGCGGATTACTCTTCATACCGGCCAGGTGCGCGAGCCGCTGACAAATCCGGCGGAAACGGGGACGCTGCTCCTTGAGTTTGGCACGCTGAGTAAACTGACCGGCAAGCCCATTTTCTACGACAAAGCCAAACGCGCTCTGGTCGAGACCTACAAGCGCCGCTCGCCACTGGGCCTCGTCGGTTCGAGCATTAATGTCGAGACCGGTGCGTGGACTGATGCCGGCAGTCATATCGGCGGCGGCATCGATTCGTATTACGAGTATCTCTGGAAATGCTGGCTTTTGTTTGGTGATAAGGAGTGCCGCAATATGTGGAGCGCGAGCATCCCGGCGATCAACAAGTATCTCGCCGACGAGACTCGCGGCGAATTGTGGTACGGGCACGCCGAAATGCAAACGGGCAGGCGCACCGAAACGACCTACGGCGCGCTCGACGCATTTTTTCCGGCGCTCCTCGCTCTCTCCGGCGATCACGAACGCGCGCGTCGCCTGCAAGCTTCGTCGTTCAAGATGTGGAACCTGTACGGAGTCGAACCTGAAACTCTCGATTACAAAACGATGCGCGTCGTGGCCGGCGCTTATCATCTGCGTCCGGAGATTGTCGAATCAACCTATTACCTCTATCACTTCACCGGGGATTCGCAGTATCGGCGAATGGGAGAAAAGCTCTTCAACGACTTCGTGAGATTCTGTCGCACCGACGCCGGCTATGCCGCGCTCGCCGACGTCGTCACCAAACAACAGCGCGACGAAATGGAGAGCTTCGCGCTGGCCGAGACATTCAAATATTTTTATCTGCTCTTCGCGCCGCCGGGCACGCTGGATTTCGACAAGACCGTTTTCAATACGGAAGCCCATCCGCTCAGGCGCACCTGGTAAGTTCTGAATCGGAGTCGTCAGTTCATTCTTAACGTCTGTCCATGCGGTGAATGTGTGGTCCCGTCCGCAACCGATCTCATGGACTGTTTCGTCGTCCTCTGCCCGCCATGTGCCGAAAACCTTTGCTTCGGTAATGCGGCCGCAACCAGTCAGGATCATTGCGCAGACCACGACAACGAAAATGTGACTGGCTGCTAGCATCTAACGAGAACAAGCTGAGCGACCGCTGACGATAGCGAGCGGTGCTTCGGCGTTCAGTGTTGAAGTCATCGAAAGTAAATTCTCGCGCCGGTCAGCGGTTCGCTCCAGCGTTTGGTTAGATGCTTTTGTCGTCATCGTCACTCTTGCTGTATTTCGTGAGTAACTCGCCACCCACCATGAACAATCCCACGCCGCACCAAACGACGGCGAGAAAAATAAAAATCATCGGAATGCCGTCGCTGAGGCTCGGGAAGGTGCGCATGGCGAAGCGATACAGCGCAGCTAGGAGGATGAGTCCACCCGCGATCATCCAGAGAAAACGAACGATCATTCGCCATGCCGGCTCGCTCTTGGGCGAGATCTCAGGAGGTGCTGTGCCGGCACCGAGATTGTCGCTCCGACTCTCGGCACTCCACAGCCGATAGCGATAAGCGAGTCGATCAAGGAGGTCGCGCAGCATCTAACGAGAACAAGATGAGCGACGGCGGACGAAGGCGCGCGTCGCACGGAGTGGAAGTGTGGAAATCATCTCAAAAGTGGGGCGCACAGCGGTCCGCCGTTCGCTCGATCGCTTGGTTAGGCCTATTTGGAGTCCTTTTGCGCATCCAAGGATGAGACTGTGGTTTCCGTGTTATGTAAGCCGCGTTCAGTGTCGAAGAGTAAGTGAGGCGAATACACAATTGTTTTAGGCCAACTCGACCCCGGCAGCGCCTTCACAGCGAACAAACGTAATTCGCCTTTTGCGCCAATCTCGCAGGTAGCTCGCGCGGAGAAGCCCGTGAAGGTGCGCTCTGAACCCAGCCGATCCAAGGTCACGTAAGGCTCGAGCCCCGCGCCGAAGATAGGTTCGGGAGCATCTAATGTGTCGGACTCCTGCAAGATAAAACGGTCTGCTTGCTGCCAGGTCACGCGATACAATCGGCTGAAGAATTCGTAGTGCACTCCTTGCTTGAGATGCTGCTTGCCGACAACGTCGAGCAGCAATGGGACTTTAATCGGCTGCACCTTTCCATCTGCGACGGCGAAAAGTCGCACGTCTAGAACGTGGCGATCACTGCGATTCAACAAAGCGACGTGCTT
>QHOD01000190.1:4672-7763 GCA_003218615.1 Verrucomicrobiota bacterium | reverse complement strand
CAACCGCCGGATGAAGCGTGGGAGGCGATTGAAGTGTTCAAGAAAAAGTAAATCTCTAGCGCAGGTCAAACTCCCGGCGTAAAGAATCCGCGTGAAGGAAACGCCGGGAAGTTTTCATTTTCTCGGGATTTGTGGGACGGCCATGGGCTCGGTGGCGGCGGCGCTGCAAGAGCGCGGCTTTAAAGTTTCCGGTTCGGACGAAAACGTTTATCCGCCGATGTCGATCTTTCTCGAAAAGAAAGGCATCGCGCTGAAGGAAGGCTATCGCGCCGAAAATATTCCACGAGATGCCGAAGTGGTGGTAATCGGCAACGCCATGAAGCGCGGCAACCCCGAAGTGGAGGCGGTGCTCAACCGAAAACTGCTTTATCTCTCGTTGCCGGAAGTTTTGAGAAACTATTTCCTGCGCGGCCGGCACAATCTCGTTGTCACTGGTACGCACGGCAAAACAACCACGACAGCATTGCTCACCTGGATCATGGAAAAAGCCGGACGTGAACCCGGTTATCTTATCGGCGGACTCCCGAAAAATTTCGGACAAGGCGCGCGCCTGAACGATTCAAAATACTTCGTCATCGAAGGCGACGAGTACGACACAGCATTTTTCGATAAACGCTCGAAATTCATTCATTACCTGCCGGAGTTGTTGATCGTAAATAACATCGAATTCGATCATGCCGATATCTTCAACGACCTCGATGAAATCAAACTGAGTTTCCGACGTTTGATTAACATTGTTCCGCAAAATGGCATGGTGTTATTGAACGGCGACGACCCCAATTGCGTGGAGATCGCGAAAAATTGTCTGGCGCAGATGATCGAGGTCGGTTTCTCGAAGAATCGGCAATGGCGGCGACCGCAGCGCGATTTTACGATGTGCCAAAAACGAAGATCGACAACGCCTTCAAGAGTTTTACCGGCATCGCGCGGCGGCTGGAATTACGCGGCGAAGCGCGTGGGGTGAAAGTGATTGACGACTTCGGCCATCATCCAACGGCCATCGCCTACACGCTGCAAGCACTCCGGCATCGTTATCGGGGCCACCGCATTTGGGCCATCTTTGAGCCACGCTCGAACACGACGCGGCGTGCCGTTTTTCAACAGCAGCTTCCCGAGGCGCTAAAATTGGCCGATGGCGTTTTCATCGCGCAAGTCGCCAAGCTCGAGCAAATCCCCGAAAAGGAGCGA
Source organism: Verrucomicrobiota bacterium (assembly GCA_003218615.1). Lineage (GTDB taxonomy): Bacteria > Verrucomicrobiota > Verrucomicrobiia > Chthoniobacterales > UBA10450 > Udaeobacter. The sequence goes on along the minus strand of QHOD01000190.1, from coordinate 6,575 downwards.
TTGAATCCCGAGGCAGTCGTCGCTGCGATTGCCAAGGCTGGTCACCCTGCGTTTTATGAAAAGAACGCTGATGCAATCCTCGATCGAATCGTTCCGATGCTGCGGCCAAAGGATATCGTCGCCGTTTTTAGCAACGGCGGATTCGATAACATTCACGAGAAGTTGCTGAAGAGGTTACAAGGTTAAAAAAGTTACAACGTTACAAAGGGACCTCGTCCGGACCTGTTTAACCTTGTAACTTTTGTAACATTTTTAACGTCAACAGCGCCGGAGTACTTTTTCTCTTCCGCGACAGATTTTCGAGAACTTCGTCCCGCGCTTCCCTATTTGGCTGGTGAGACTGCAAAAACCACCAAGAAAAGAAGCTTGACGCGATCACGCGGATCGCGTAAAAGCCTCCTCAATTACGTCATCCGACGTTTCAACTTATCTTCGGCACGGCTGAATAAGCCGCAGGGGCTGGATCTTCGCTGAGACACCGCTTAACGCGATATCCAGATCCAACTGGAGCCCCGAGTCAGCCGAAGTGAGGCTGTTCAAAGCGCCTCGTGAGGATGGTTCCTGGTTCCGCGCGGAACTGGATTGCACTTAACGCAGTTCAACAATCCAGCCTCAGCAAGCAGACGAAAAATTCTTATGAAAATCCATTCTTCAATTCTATTCACTGCGCTGTGTTCCATAGCCCTCCTTACAGGCGCCGCGGCAACTGCACGCGGGCAATCTGCGCTCGACGGTTTCGACCCGAACGCGAACGGGGCGATTCACGCCGTCGTCGTCCAACCCGACGGCAAGATTCTTATCGGCGGCGAGTTTACCACGCTCTCGCCCAACGGCGGAGCGGCGGTCACCCGCAACTACATTGCCCGGCTGAACCCGGACGGCACGCTCGACCCTGCTTTCGACCCGAACGCGAACGATGTTGTCTATTCAATCGCGGTGCAGGCGGACGGCAAGATTTTAGCGGGCGGCGCTTTCTTCGGAGAGAACAGCATCGGCGGACAGACGCGCAACCGTATCGCCCGGCTCGATCCCACGGACAGACGCGCAACCACATCGCCCGGCTCGATCCCACCACAGGAGCGGCAGATTCCTTCGACCCGAACGCGAACAATGATGTCTTTTCAATCGCGGTGCAGGCGGACGGCAAGATTTTAGCAGGCGGCATTTTCACCACGCTCTCGCCGAACGGGGGAGCGTCGGTGACGCGCAACCACACCGCCCGGCTGGAAACCGACGGCCGGCTCGACCAGACGCTCGATCTCAGCATCGTCGGTAACGATGTTTACGCCACCGCCGTGCAGCCAGACGGCAAGATTCTCATCGGCGGCAGCTTTAGCAGCGTCCTGGGCGTGACGCGCAACAACATCGCGCGCTTGAATACCGACGGGACGCTCGACACTGCCTTCGACCCGAACGCGAACAGTGTTGTCTATTCAATCGCGGTGCAGGCGGACGGCCAGATTTTAGTGGGCGGCCCTTTCAGCAGCATCGGCGGACAGACGCGCAACTCCATCGCCCGGCTCGACGGCGCCACCGGCTTGGCAGATTCGTTCGATCCGAACGCGAACAATGAGGTCCGTTCAATCGCGGTGCAGGCGGACGGCAAGATTTTAGCGGGCGGCGTTTTCACGAGCATCGGCGGACAGACGCGCAACCGCATCGCCCGGCTTGATGCCACCACCGGCTTGGCAGATTCGTTTGACCCGAACGCGGACAGTAATGTCAGTTCAATCGCGGTGCAGGGGAACGGCAAGATTTTAGCGGGCGGCATATTCACGAGCATCGGCGGCCAGACGCGCAACCGCATCGCCCGGCTTGATGCCACTACCGGCCTGGCAGATTCGTTTGACCCGAACGCGAGCGATCTTGTCTTATCAATCGCGGTGCAGGCGGACGGCAAGAT